>DASQSR010000214.1:0-10734 GCA_035642295.1 Allostellaceae bacterium
TCGATGGCCTGCCCCGCCACCTCGTCGGGCGTCAGCGGCAGATACGGGCTCATCGTCGGCGTGTGGATCGACCCGGTGACCGCGCAGGTGATGATGACCTTGCCGGTCCTCGCCATGGCTCTCCTCCTCGTCTTTATCTTCTGGGGGAGACGCTATGGGACCGGCGCCCTGCCGTCAAATCCCCGGCGCGACGCGGAGCGTCGTCGCCGGCGGGCGGCAGCGGTTGCTACGCAACCGCGGGAGCCCGCACCGTGGGGACTAGCCGCCCCGCCCCTCAGCCATTCGCGCGAATGAAGTCCCGCACCCGGGGATAGATCTCTTTGCGCCAGCGCTTGCCATTGAAGACGCCGTAATGCCCGACCTTGGGCTGGACGTGGTGCGCCTTCTTGGCGGCGGAGAGGCCATTGCAGAGATCGAGCGCCGCGGCAGTCTGGCCGAGGGCGCAGATGTCGTCGTTCTCGCCTTCGACGCAGAGCAGCGCCGTGCGGGCGATCGCGCGTGGCTCGACCTTGCGGTCGCGGCTGGTCAAGCGGCCAAGCGGCAGCGCGTGCTCCTGGAAGACGCGCGACACCGTCTGGAGGTAGAAATCCGCCGGCAAGTCCATGACCGACATGTACTCGTCGTAAAAGCGCTGCGTCGCCTCGGCGCTCTCGCCATCGCCGCGGACGAGATGCTTGAAGAGATCCATATGCGCGATGACATGCCGGTCGAGATTCATCGTCATGAAGCCGGCGAGCTGCAGGAAGCCGGGATAGACGCGGCGGAACTGGCCCCGATAGCGCGCCGGCACCGTGGCGATGACGTTGCGCTCGAACCAGCCCAGCGGGCGCGACGTCGCCAACTCGTTGACCATCGTGGGATTGCGGCGGGTGTCGATGGGCCCGCCCATCAAGGTCATCGAGCGCGGTTGTGCCGCCTCATTGTCGGCCGCCATCAGCGCGATCGCCGCCAGGACCGGGACCGAGGGCTGGCAGACCGCGATGACGTGGGTTTCGGGGCCGAGTTCGCGCAGGAACGAGGCGATGAGGTCGATGAAGTCGTCGAGATCGAAGCGCCCATAGAGCAGCGGCACGTTCCGCGCGTTGACCCAGTCGGTGATGTAGACGTCGTTCTCGGGCAGAAGCGTCTCGACCGTCCCGCGCAGCAGCGTCGCGAAATGGCCCGACAGCGGCGCAACCAGCAGGATGCGCGGCTGCTCGACCGCGATGTCCTTCTTGAAATGCAGCAAGGTGCAGAAGGGGTGGCGTATCGCCGGGACCTCGTCGACAGCGACGGGGCGCCCGTCGACGCACGTGCCGCGAATGCCGAAATCCGGCCGTTCGTGCCACATGCCAGCGCGCGCCACCATCTCGCAGGCGGCAGCCGCGCTACGGATCACCGGATGGTGGGCCACCATCGGCCAGGGCTGGTTGAGCAGCCCCTTCATCGCCTGGGCCATCCACCGCACCGGGCCGAAGGCGTCGCTATGCGCTTGGTAGGTTTCGTACAGCATCGCCTTCGATCCCTCTAAAATGGCTCTAAACTAGACCAACGCAAGGGGTAAGCGGCACGGTTCCAAGAAGCGTCTCAAGAGCGCTACCGAAAGCTTCGGAAATGCGCCGCCATGCAAGCGCAAGCCACAATTGCGGCCCTTTAGGCAAGGGACCTCGGCCGAGACAAACCCTAGGGCGAACGATCTCACCCTTTCTCCTTAGAACCGTGACGCCAAAGGGTCAAGCATGGAACGCTCTCAAGTGTCGGCGCGGCGACGTTGTTCAACGGGAACGGACCTTAGCGACGCGCGCAGGCGCACGCCGGCCGTCGCTCACGCGGCGATCGATGCCGTCGCGGTGTAGCCGGGAAGCCCGTGCCGGCCGAGGAAGCGGCGCACCGCCTCCTCAGGAATGCCGATGAAGCTGCGATAGAGCAGTTGCAGGATGTAGGTGAAGGCCGGGCCGTGCCGCCGGTCCTCGGGAACGATGAGGTGCGCGGATTCGTGCAGGACGAGAAAGCGGTAGAGATATCCTTTCTCGATGGCGATGCGGTGATTACGGACATCGGCAAACCCGCCGACGCGCGGATCGTCGAAGCCGGCCACCAGCGCCAGCCGCGGCGGCGCGCGGCCGAGCGTAGCGAAGATCTCGCGCAGCATCGCCGCCGCCTCGTCATATCCCATCAAGCCGTGCCCGGCCGGAAAGGCGGCGAAGAGATCATCCTCGAAACGGCAGATGGCGCGGCGGAAATCGGTGCTCCGATCGGCTTGGCGCAGGGCTGCGGCAACGGCGTTGGCGAGCCCTTGATCGGCGACGCGGGCGAAAGGCGTCATGGCGGGAGGTTAGCGCCGAAAGGTTAACGAGGCCGCAACACGCGCCTAAGGGGCCGGCTCGTAGAAGCGGCGGTCGCGCAGCACTTCAAGCGACACCGTCTTGCCGTCACGAGTCGTTCCGACTCGGGAGAGCCGCACATGAGGCGCGAGATCGCCGGGGTAGCGGGCGACGTTGACCACCTCCCACACCGCGGCCGTCCGGCCTACAGAGAAAAATCGCTGACCCGCAGAGATGCCGTAGTTCTCGTCGCGACCCGGCCGCCGCCGCCAAATGCTCATCGCCGTCACCCGCACCGTGCCGGCTCGCCTTAAGGGCGCGCCGGACAGTGTCAATGAAACGCCAAGACGCCGGTCTCGTCGATGGAAAAAAAGCCGCAGCGCTAGCGTCGACGCGCCACTGTGGCGCGCGCGCATCGGGCGGCGGCCGGCGCCCCGGTGCCGATCAGGGCGGCAGGCCGTCGCACCTAGAACGTCCCGGGATACGCACCGCCGTCGATGAGGAAATTCTGGCCGGTGACATAGCTCGCCTGCGCGCTGCAGAGGTAGGCGCAGGCGGCACCGAACTCGTCGGACGTCCCGAAACGGCCGGCCGGAATCGCCCCGGCGCGCTCGGCGCGCGCCGCCTCGACCGACATGTTGCGGTTCTTCGCCATCACTTCGATGGTGGTGCGCAGCCGGTCGGTGTCCATGGCGCCCGGTAGCAGGTTGTTGATGGTGACATTGTGCCGCACGGTCTTGCGGGAAAGGCCGGCGACGAAGCCGGTGAGCCCGGTGCGCGCCCCGTTGGAGAGGCCGAGAATGTCGATCGGCGCCTTCACCGCGCTCGACGTGATGTTGACGATGCGGCCGAACCGGCGAGCGATCATGCCGTCAACGGTCTGGCGGATGAGTTCGATCGGCGTCAGCATGTTGGCGTCGAGCGCCTTGATCCAGGCGGCGCGGTCCCATTCGCGGAAATCGCCCGGCGGCGGCCCGCCGGCATTGTTGACGAGAATGTCGGGCTCGGGACAGGCGGCGAGCGCCGCCTTGCGCCCGTCCTCGGTGGTGATGTCGCAAACCACCGTAGCGACCTTAGCGCCGGTCGCGCGGCGGATTTCCGCCGCCGTTGCCTCGAGCGCCGCCTCGCCGCGGGCGAGAATGACGAGCTCGACCCCTTCCGCCGCCAGCGCCATCGCGCAGCCCTTGCCGAGACCCTTGCTCGCGGCGCAGACCAGCGCCTTCTTCCCGGCGATGCCGAAATTCATGCCTGCCTCCCTGTCACTCGCCGGCATCTTAGGCGGGGGGACAGGCCGTGCCTAGGAGCCGGGCTCCTAGGAACCGGAATGCTTCTCGGTGACGATCGGGCGGATCGACCGGACATAGGCGGCGATGGCGCGGCGGTCGGTGTCGCTGAGCGCAGCGGTGCCTTTCACCACCTCGGCCATGCCCGAGCCGACAAAATCCATATCGGGTGTCTGCCCGGTCTTCAGCAGCAGGGCGATGTCGTCGACGCTCCACTTGCCGATGCCCGTCTCGGGATCGCTGGTGATGTTCGGCGCCTTCATGCCGTCGATCCCTTTGGCATTGCCGGAATAGGCCTCGCTCCCCTTGAGCCCACCGAGGAAGTTGCGCGGCGTGTGGCATTGCTGGCAATGCACCACGGCTTCCGCGAGATAGCGGCCGCGGTTCCATTCCGGACTGTGATCGATATCCGGCGGCAGCGGCCCCTCATGGAAGAAAAGCGCGCGCCAGAGGAAGAGGAGGAAGCGCCAGCCGAAGGGGAAGTGCAGCACGTCCGGCTGATTTGGCTGCGCGACCGGCGGTAGCGAGCGCAGATAGGCGTAGAGATCGGCGATATCGCCGTCGCTCATTCCCGTGAAAGAGGCGAAAGGAAAGACGGGGTAGAGATAGCCGCCGTCGCGGCCGATGCCCTCGCGCAGCGCGCGGCGGAATTGCTCCTCGCTCCAGCCGCCGATGCCGTCCTGTTGGTCGGGGGTGATGTTGGGGCCGTAGAAGGTGCCGAAGAGCGTGTCGATCTTGCGGCCGCCGGCGAGCAGCGCTCCGCCGCCTTTCGCATCGGTATGGCAGCCCGTGCAATCGGCTGCCCTGAATAAGACTTCGCCACGCTTCAGTTGCGCGACATCGGCGGCGCGGGTCGCGACCGTAAAGGCAAGCATGAGCGCGATCGCAAGCGCGCCGCGCGCCGCGCGCATCATTCCGGCGCTGCGCCGAGAGCCGTGCTCAGAGCCTCGCCTCATCACGCCCTCGCCCTCTCTGCCGCGGGGCAAGCGGGAGGTCGCGGCCCGTTAGGAGATCTTCTCGCGGTAATCGGTGTGACAGGCGCCGCAGCCATTCTTGCCGGTGCCGGCGAGCGCGGCCCCCACCGCCGCCTTGTCGCCGCTCTTGATCGCGGTGGCGAGTTTCGCCTCCTCGCCCTGGAGCGTCGGCGGGATCGCCGAGAACTTGTCCCATTGCTGCCAGATGGCGGGCTTGGCGCCGGTCTTGCCCGGGAAGGCATCCATGCCGGTGCCGGGCGGGAAGAGACCGACGATCTTGGGCGCGATCGATTGCAAGTCGGCGATCGCGTGCTCCGCGTTCGCCTGATCGCCCTGACCTTTGACGAAATCCTGGATCGCTTTGAGGTCCTTGCCCTGCCGCTTCATCGTGTCGCGCCGGAGCTGGATCTGGGCTTCCTTGTCCTGCGCCACCACCGCGACCGTGCCGAACGCGAGCGCCAACCCTACGGCCGTGGCCGCGACGCCAAACTTGGCAAATTTCGCCATGTGCTTCTCCTGCCTTCCTTTCCCGCGTGAAGGATAGGAACGAACCCCCGCCCTTCCTTCACGACTCCGTGATGCCGGTTCTCACTTGATCTCTATGGCAACATGCGCTGCAAACCCCGGCGAGCTCGTCAAGCGCTCGCACCAGGCCTTGAGCCGCGGCAGCGCCGGCCGCTCGATCGGAAAAGCGTGCCAGCGATAGCCCCAGATGCCGACGCAGATGTCGGCGAGCGTCAGTGCCGCTCCGGCGAGGTAATTGCCGTGCGCGAGTTGGCTTTCGACGATTCCCCACATCTCGATCGCGCGCAGGCGCGCCGTCTCGAGCGCCTTCGCATCGCGCTTCTCCGGCGGCGTGCGGTAATATCCGAACAGCATGCTCGCCATCGGCTGGGTCAGCGAGGCGAGCTGCCAGTCCATCCAGCGCTCGACCTCGGTGCGCCGCGCCGGGTCCTTGGGATGAAGGCGCTCGCCGCCATGCTTGGCGCAGAGATACCGGATAATGGTGTTGGACTCCCAGATGACGAGATCGCCATCCTCGACCGTGGGCACCAGCCCGTTCGGGTTGAGCGCCAGGTAGCGCGGGTCCTTGTTGCCGCCGAAGGGGCCGCCCCAGTCGACGCGCTCGAAGGGAACGCCCAGCTCGGCGCAGCTCCACAGCACCTTCTGCACATTGGACGAGGTCGCTCGCCCCCAGATTTTGAGCATCGCCGCCTCCTGCAACGGCGAAGACGCTAACCCGGGATGGCGGCAGCTTCAATACCGGTGAAACGCGGGCGTTATAGGAGGCCCAGCTCGAGCTTCGCTTCCTCGCTCATGCGCTCGCGCGTCCAGGGAGGAGACCAGACGAGCTTGACGCGCGCGTCTTGGACGCCCGGCACCGCCGCGATCGCCTGCTGCACCTGCCCCGGCAGCCCCCCCGCGACGGGGCAAGCCGGCGTCGTCAGCGTCATCTCGACATAGACGATGCCATCCTTGTTGACGATGAGCTCATAGATGAGGCCGAGATCGACGAGGTTTAGCGGGATCTCGGGATCGCGCACCGTCTTCAGCGCCTCGAACACCTTCTCCTGCAGCGCGGGATCGCCGTCATCGGGCTCGGGCCGCGCGACCTCCTCGCCGGAAGCCTCCACGGCCGGTCCGAAGTCAAAGAGCTCGTTGTCGTCGGGCGCCGGCATCGGCTACTCCGTCTTGACGGTAACGCCGGTGGCGCCGTTCTTCAGCGCCGCCTCGAAAGCGTGCCACGCGAGCGTCGCGCATTTGACGCGGGCGGGATAGGACTTCACCCCGGTGAGCGGGTCCAGCCGCTCCATGTCGTCCTCCAGCGCTTGCGGCGTCACCAGGGCCTCGCCGCCGGTGACCTTGGCGTGAAATCCCTGGAACAGCGCCGCCGCCTCGTCCAGCGTCTTGCCCTTCAGGATCTCGGTCATCAGCGAGGCCGAGGCCTGGGAGATGGCGCAGCCGCGACCCTGAAAGCTCACATCCTTGATGCGCTCGCCATCGAACGTGACATAGACGGTGACGCGGTCGCCGCAGAGCGGGTTGTGGCCGTTGGCGAAGTGGCTCGGGTGCTCCTGGGCGCGGAAGTTCCGCGGGTGCTGGCCGTGATCGAGGATGATATCCTGATAGAGATCGCGCAAATCCATGGCGGTGCTTACCGTTTGAACATCTTCTGCGCCGCGACGACGGCGTCGGCGAGGGCATCGATGTCGCTTTCGTCGTTGTAGACACCGAGCGAGGCGCGCGTCGTGGCGCCGAGCCCGAGCTTGTCGATGAGCGGCTGCGCGCAGTGATGGCCGGCGCGGACGGCGATGTTGTGCTGGTCGAGGATGGTGGCGAGGTCGTGCGGATGGATGCCGTCGACGTGGAACGACAGGATGCCGAGGCGCCGCTGCCCGGCACCGACCAGGTGCACGCCCGGGAGCCGCGACAGCCGGTCGACGCCGTAGGCGGTGAGCGCCTCCTCATGCTCGAGGATCGCCTCTCGCCCGAGCCCGTCGATGTAGTCGAGCGCGATGCCCAGTCCTACTGCGCCCGAGATGTCGGGCGTACCGGCCTCGAAGCGGCTCGGCGGGTCCTGAAAGAGGGTCTTTTCGAAGGTGACGTTGAGGATCATGTCGCCGCCGCCCTGCCAGGGCGGCATGGCGTCGAGCAGCGCCTTGCGGCCATAGAGCACGCCGATCCCGGTCGGCCCATAGGTCTTGTGGCCGGAGAAGACATAGAAATCGCAGTCAATCGCCTGCACATCGACGGGCAGCCGCGGTGCGGCCTGGCAGCCATCGACCAGCACCTTCGCACCCCGCGCATGGGCAAGCCGCGCGATGGCCTCGACCGGCAGCACCGCCCCGGTGGCGTTGGCTTGATGCGTCACCGCGACGAGCTTGGTGTCGGACCCAAGGCGCGCCTCGAAGGCTGCGAGGTCGAGTCCGCCCGTCGCGTCGATCGGCGCCACGTTCAGTGTGAAGCCGATGCGGTCGCGCAGGAGCTGCCAGGGCACGATGTTGGCGTGATGCTCCAGCTCGGTGATCAGCACCTCGTCGCCCACCTTGAGGAAGCTGGCGCCCCAGCTATTGGCGACGAGGTTGATGCCCTCGGTGCCGCCGCGCACGAAGACGATCTCGGCCGCTTCCCGCGCATTGAGAAAGCGCCGCACGCGCTCGCGTGCCGCTTCGTAGAGCTCGGTCGAGCGCGCCGAGAGCCGGTAGACGCCGCGATGGATGTTGGCGTAGTCGTTGCGATAGAACTCGGCGACGCCATCGATCACCGCCGCCGGCTTCTGCGCGCTGGCGCCGCTGTCGAGGAAGACGAGCCCGGGATGACGCGCGAAAATCGGGAAGTCGCGCTTGACGGCGCGCGGATCGAGCGCGGCGGCAACCGGGGTGCGCAGGGAAGCGGTGCGCGTCATCGATGAGTCTCCTCGCCTCGCGCCAGCCAGCGCTCAAGGTGGGCAGTGAGATGGGCGCGAAGCTCCGGCCGCTCGATCCGCTCCAGCGCGCCGGCGGCGAAGGCTTCGATCAGCATCCGCCGTGCCTCGCCCTCGGCGATGCCGCGGCTCAACAGATAGAAAAGCGCGGCCTCGTCGAGGTCGCCGACCGTGGCGCCGTGACTGCATTTGACGTCGTCGGCGAGGATTTCAAGCTCGGGTTTGGTATTGACGGTGGCGCGCCGGCTCAGCAGCAGATTCTGGTTGAGCTGATGCGCGTCGGTCTTCTGCGCCTCGGGCCGGACGCCGATCGAGCCGAGAAAGACGCCATGGGCGCGGTCGGCGACGACGCCCTTGAACAGCTCGCGCGTGGTGCAGCCGGGCGCCGCGTGATCGATGAAGGTGGCGTTGGTCGCCTCCTGCTCGCCGCGCAGGAGATAGGCGCCGTCGAGGCCGAGCTCGGCGCCGTCGCCCTCGAACCGCACCAGCATGTCCTGACGCGAGAGCCGCGCACCGAGGGTGAGCACGAAACTCCGATAGCGCGCGCCGCGGCCGAGGCGGGCGCGGTTCAGGGCGAAATGGATCGCCTCGAGGCCTTCGTCCTGCAGCCGCGCCTGATGGAGCTCCGCCCCGTCCCCAAGATCGAGCGCGGTCACGCTATTGGTCCAATAGCCGCCGGCGCCGGCATGGGTTTCGATGAGCGAGGCGCGGCTGCCCGACCCCAGGCGCACGAGATTGCGCAGGTGGTGCGAGCGAGGCGCGCCCGTGGTGCTGAGATGCACAATCTCGACGGGGCGCTCGAGGACCGTTCCCGGCGCCAGCACCAGGACGAAGCCGTCGGTGAAGAAGGCGGTGTTGAGCGAGGCGAAGGGCTGATTGCCCAGCGTGTCGCTCTCCTCGACCGACGCCGCCACGAGATCGGGCGCGTCGGCGAGCGTCGCGGCGGTGGACGCAAGGAAGACCCCCTCGGGCAGCCCCTCGAGGTCTGAGAGCGCAGGGGCGGCCTTGCCGTCGACGAGCACGAGGCGATGCGCGGGCCCGGCAAGACGCCAGGCGCCGAGCTCGGGCACCGGCGCGCCGGCGCCGCTCGCCGGCGGAAAAACCGCCCGCTGCAGCAAGCGCAGATCGGTGAAGCGCCATGCCTCCTGGCGGCGGGTCGGGAAGCCCTTGTCGCCGAAGTTCGCCAGCGCCGAGGCGCGGCGCGCCGCAAGCCAGTGCGGCTCGCCCGCGCCGTCGCGGCCGGCGAAGGCCTCGACATAGGGCGCGGTTTCGGTCTTGACGATCATCGGCGCCTCACGCTGCCTCGAAGGCGGCATAGCCGTTCCGCTCGAGCTCGGCGGCGAGCGTCTTGTCGCCGGATTTGACGATGCGGCCGCCGCTCAGCACGTGAACGCGGTCCGGCTCGACATAGTCGAGGAGGCGCTGGTAATGGGTGATCAGCACCATGGCGCGGTCGGGCGCGCGCAGCTTGTTGATGCCGCCGGCGACGGTGCGCAGCGCATCGATGTCGAGGCCGCTGTCGGTCTCGTCGAGAATCGCGAGCCGCGGCTCCAGCATCGCCATCTGGAAGATCTCGTTGCGCTTCTTCTCGCCGCCCGAGAAGCCGGCATTGACCGCGCGCTGCAGCAGATCGTCGCCGAGCTCCAGCAGCTTAAGCTTGGCGCGCACCGCCTTCAGGAACTGCCCGGCGTCGAGCTCCGCCTCGCCGCGCTCGCGGCGCAGCGAATTGAGCGCGGCGCGCAGGAAATACATGTTGTTGACCCCGGGAATCTCGACCGGGTACTGGAAGGCGAGGAAGACGCCCGCCCGCGCCCGCTCGTCCGGGCTGCGCGCCAGCAGGTCGCGGCCGAGATAGAGGACGCTGCCTTCGGTCACCTCGTAGCCGGGGCGCCCGGAAAGCACGCCGGCGAGCGTGCTCTTGCCGGAGCCGTTCGGCCCCATGATTGCATGCACCTCGCCCGCGCCGACCGTGAGGTCGACGCCGTGCAGGATCTCCCGCCCGTCGGCGATGCGCGCATAGAGGTTCCTGATCTCCAGCATCGGTACCTTGCTGTTGTCCATGATGGTTGCCGTGCTCAGCCGACGCTGCCCTCGAGGCTCACCGCCAGCAGCTTCTGCGCTTCGACGGCGAATTCCATCGGCAGCTCCTTCAAGACTTCCTTGCAGAAGCCGTTGACGATGAGCGACAGCGCGTCTTCCTGCGTGAGGCCGCGCTGCCGGCAATAGAACATCTGATCATCGCTGATCTTCGACGTCGTCGCCTCGTGCTCGACCCGGGCGGAGGGATTGCGCACCTCGATGTAGGGCACGGTATGGGCGCCGCACTTATGGCCGATCAGCAGCGAATCGCACTGCGTGTAGTTGCGGGCATTCTCGGCCTTGGGCTGGATGCGCACCAGGCCGCGATAGGTGTTCTGGCCGCGCCCGGCCGAGATGCCCTTGGAAACGATGGTCGAGCGGGTATTGCGCCCGAGATGGATCATCTTGGTGCCGGTGTCGGCCTGCTGCAAATTGTTGGTGATGGCGACCGAGTAGAACTCGCCCACCGAATTGTCGCCCTCGAGGATGCAGCTCGGATATTTCCAGGTGATGGCCGAGCCGGTCTCGACCTGCGTCCACGAGATCTTCGAGTTGGCGCCGCGACAGGCGCCGCGCTTGGTGACAAAGTTGTAGATGCCGCCCCGCCCCTCGGCGTCGCCGGGATACCAGTTCTGCACCGTCGAGTACTTGATCTCGGCGCCTTCGAGCGC
>DASQSR010000215.1:0-6416 GCA_035642295.1 Allostellaceae bacterium
CGATCAGATGCAGCGGCGCGACCTGCCGGCAGGGTGGGACCGGGGCCTCCCCAGCTTCGCGCCCGATGCCAAGGGCATCGCCGGGCGCGACGCCTCGGGACAGGTCCTCAATGTGCTGGCACAGAACATCCCGTGGCTGCTCGGCGGCTCGGCCGATCTGGGGACGTCGAACAAGACGACGCTCAAATTCGCCGGCGCCGGCGATTTCGAGAAGGGGACGCCGGGCGGCCGCAATCTTCATTTCGGCGTCCGCGAGCACGCCATGGCGGCGACCGTCAACGGGCTCGCGCTGTCGAAGCTGCGGGCGTTCGGCGCGAGCTTCCTCATCTTCAGCGACTATGCGCGGCCGTCGATCCGCCTCTCCGCCATCATGGAGCTGCCGGCGATCTGGGTCTTCACCCACGACGCCATGGGCGACGGCGAAGACGGGCCGACGCACCAGCCGGTGGAGCAGCTCGTCTCGCTGCGCGCCATCCCCGGCCTCACCGTGCTGCGGCCGGCCGACGCCAACGAGGTGGTCGAGGCCTATCGCTACCTCATGCAGCTGCGCCACGAGCCGGCGCTGCTCGCGCTGTCGCGCCAGGCGCTGCCGACCTTCGACCGCAGCCGGTACGCGTCGGCCGCCGGCGTCGCGCGCGGCGCCTATGTCATGGCCGACCCGCCGCGCGGCGCGCCCGAGATCATCCTCATCGCCTCGGGCAGCGAGGTCGCCCTGGCGGTAGAGGCGCATGAGACGCTGACCGCCGAGGGCATTCGCTCGCGGCTCGTGTCGATGCCGTCCTGGGACATCTTCGAGCATCAGCCGCAATCCTATCGCGACAGCGTCCTGCCGCCCGCCGTGACGGCGCGCATCGCCATCGAGCAGGGCTCCGTGCTGGGCTGGGACCGCTATGTCGGCGCCCATGGCCGGATCATGGGCATGAAGACCTTCGGCGCCTCCGCGCCGCTCAAGGAGCTGCTGCGCCGGTACGGCTTCGAGCCCGAGCGCGTCGTCGCCGCGGCGCGGGAGATGATCGCCAGCCGGCGCCAGAGCGATGGCGGCAGGCGGTGAGCAGCGAGGAGCGGGCGATGGGGCGGCAGGATCAGCTCAGGATCGGCAGCACGGCGGAGGCTGACCGTCCCGCCGTGGCGCCGCCCTCGGCGATGGTGATCTTCGGCGCGGCGGGCGATCTCACCAAGCGCCTCGTCGTGCCGGCGCTCTACAACCTCGTCGCGGCCAAGCAGCTGCCCGACGGATTTCGGCTCGTCGGCGTCGATCTTGCCGACAAGACGACGCAAGCCTGGCGCCAGGGTCTGACCGACACGATGAACGAATTCGTCGCGCAAGGCGGCGGCGAGTTCCAGGCCGATCATATCGACGAGACCACCTGGCGCTGGCTCACCGAGCGCATGAGCTATCTGCGCGGGGATCTCAGCGACCCCGGCGCCTATCGACGGCTCGGCGAGCATCTTGCCGGGCTCGACCAGACGGCCGGCACCGGCGGCAACCGTCTCTTCTATCTCGCGGTGGCGGACCGCTTCTTCGCCACGGCCGTCGCCGGTCTCGGCGCCGCGGGGCTGGTGTCGGAGAAGGACGGCGGGTGGCGCCGCGTCGTCATCGAGAAGCCGTTCGGCCACGACCTGACCTCGGCTCGCGCGCTCAATGCCGAGATCCTGAAGACGCTGCAGGAGCATCAGATCTACCGGATCGATCATTTCCTCGGCAAGGAGACGGTGCAGAACATCATGGTGCTGCGCTTCGCCAACGGCCTGTTCGAGCCGCTGTGGAACCGCGAGCATATCGACCACGTCCAGATCACGGCGGCCGAGACGGTCGGCGTCGAGCGCCGCGGCAAGTTCTACGAGAAGACCGGCGCGCTGCGCGACATGGTGCCCAACCACGTCTTCCAGCTGCTGGCGATGACCGCGATGGAGCCGCCGACCTCGTTCGATGCCGAGGCGGTGCGCTCGAAGAAGGCGGAAATCATCGAGGCAATCCATCCCCTCACCCCGGCGCAGGCGCTGCGCGATGCCGTGCGCGGCCAGTACGGCGCCGGCACGGTGCTGGGCAAGCCGGTGCGCGCCTACCGCGAGGAGCCGGACGTGGCGCCGGACTCGGCGGTCGAGACCTACATCGCCTGCAAGCTCAGGATCGACACCTGGCGCTGGGCCGGCGTGCCCTTCTATCTGCGCACCGGCAAGTACCTGAAGCGCCGCTGGACCGAAATCGCCATCCGCTTTCACCAGGCGCCGATCGCGCTGTTCCGCGGCACGCATGCCGAGCGCATGAACCCCAACTGGCTGATCCTGCGCATCCAGCCCGATGAAGGCATCGCGCTCGAATTCGCCGCCAAGCATCCGGGGCCGGCGGTGAAACTCAACACCGTCAGCATGGACTTCGCCTACAAGAGCTATTTCAACATGGCGCCCAACACGGGGTACGAGACGCTGATCTATGACTGCATGATCGGCGATGCGACGCTGTTCCAGCGCGCCGACAATGTCGAAGCCGGCTGGCGCGCGGTGCAGCCGATCCTCGATGCCTGGCGCGAGAACCCGCCCAAGGACTTTCCCAACTATGTCGCCGGCGGCAACGGCCCGGCGGCCGCCGACGAGCTGCTGGCGCGGGATGGCCGCGCGTGGCGGCCGCTCGCGTGACGGCAGGGTGCGAGGCAGAGATGGCAGAAAAACGCAAGATTTCCCTGGTCCTGGCCGATGTCGACGGCACGCTCGTGACCGAGGAGAAAGTGCTGACCAAACGCGCCGTGGCCGCGGTGCACGCGCTGTACGAGGCCGGCATCCGCTTTGCCATCACCAGCGGCCGGCCGCCGCGCGGCATGGCTATGCTGTTCGACCCGCTCGCGCTCGAGACGCCGATCGCCGGCTTCAATGGCGGCCTCTACGTCAAGCGGGATCTCACGATCCTGAAGGAGAACACCGTGCCGGCCGATGTCGCGCGGCAGGCGATAGACCTCATCCGCGATCACGGCCTCGACGCCTGGGTCTATCGCGGCAACGACTGGCTGATCACCAAGCCCGGCGCGCCGCATGTGGCGCGCGAGGCGTGGACGGTGAAATTCGAGCCCAAACTCGTCGCCGATTTTGGCGGCGCGCTCGACAAGGTGGCGAAGATCGTCGGGGTCAGCGACGATCTCGACCGCGTCCGGCGCTGCGAGGCCGACGCCCAGGCCGCCTTCGGGGAGCGGGCAACGGCGAACCGCTCGCAGCCCTATTACCTCGACGTCACCAGCAAGAACGCGAACAAGGGCGCGGTGGTCGGCTATCTCTCGCAGCAGCTCGAGGTGCCGGCGGAGGAGATCGCCACGATCGGCGACCAGCCCAACGACGTGCTGATGTTCAAGCGCTCGGGCCTCAGCATCGCCATGGGCAACGCCTCCGACGAAGTCAAGTCTGAAGCCGATGTCACGACCGATTCCTGTAACGATGAAGGCTTCGCCAAGGCGATGGAGCGCTTCATCCTCGGTGTGGCGCGGTAGTCCCCATGCAAGCGGCGATCGGGCGCGTCGAGATATTTCCGGATCCCGCGGCGCTCGCGCGCCACGTCGCGGAATGGATGACCGAAGCGGCGCGGGCAGGCGGCGATCCCTTCCGCGTCTCGCTGTCGGGCGGTTCGACGCCCAAGACGCTCTATGGACTGCTGGCGTCCGCGGACTTCAGGGACCGCTTCCCCTGGGCGCGCGTCCACTGGTATTGGGGCGACGAGCGCTTCGTTCCCCATGACCATCCGGACAGCAATTACCGCATGACGCGCGAAGCGATGCTGGCGAAGGCGCCGGTGCCGCCGCAGAACATCCACCCCGTCCCCGATGACGGAACGCCCGACGACGCCGCGCGACGCTATGAGCGGACGCTGCAGCAGGCCTATGGCGCGGCGATACTCGATCCGGCGCGGCCGCTCTTCGACATCACCTTGCTGGGTCTCGGCAGCGATGGTCATACCGCATCGCTGCTGCCGGGCGATCCGGTGCTGGAAGAACGGAAGCGCTGGGTCGCCGTCGTCTCCCACGGGCGCCCCGAAGTGCGCATCACCATGACCTATCCGGTGATCGAGAGCAGCCGGCGCGTCGCGTTTCTGGTCGCCGGCGCGGAGAAAGCGGCGATCCTGCGCACCATCCGCGCCGGCGGCAGCAAAGTGCCGGCCGCGCGCGTGAAGCCGCTGGGCGAGCTCTTCTGGTTTGTCGACAAGGCCGCGGCCGGCGAGGGATAGATGCAGCGCATTCTGATCGCGCCCTCGGTGTTGTCGGCGGATTTCGCGCGGCTGGGCGAGGAGGTCCGGGCCGTCGATGCGGCCGGCGCCGACTGGATCCATGTCGACGTGATGGATCGCCGCTTCGTGCCCAACATCACCATCGGCCCCGTCGTGGTGGAGGCCATCCGGCGCTCGACGGCAAAGCCGCTCAACGTCCATCTGATGATCGTCGAGCCCGAGCGCTATCTCGCCGCCTTTGCCAAGGCCGGCGCCGATCACCTGCTGGTGCAGGCCGAGCCCGGATCGACCATCCATCTGCATCGGGTGCTGAGCCAGATCCGCGCGCTCGGCAAGAAGGCCGGCGTGGTGCTCGACCCCGCGAGTCCGCCGGAGCTCATCGACTATGTCCTGCACCTCTGCGACATCATCCTGGTGATGACGGTCAATCCCGGCTTCGGCGGGCAGGCCTTCCTGCCGGAAATGCTGCCGAAGATCCGGCGCATCAAAGCCCTCTGCGCCGAACGCAAGCTCGACCCCGTGATCGAGGTCGATGGCGGCGAGAACGCGGCGACCGCCGGAGAGGCGGTGGCGGCGGGGGCGACGGCGATCGTCGCCGGCTCGGCGATTTTCGGGACCGAGGACTATCGGGCGGCGATTGCGCGCATTCGCGCCGCGGCCATGGCCGGCCGATGAGCGCGCCGGCTCCTTCGGCGCCGCCCGATCGCGACACGCTGAAGCGGCTTGCTGCCGAGGCCGCGGTCGAGCTGGTCGAAGACGGGATGGTGGTCGGGCTCGGCACCGGCTCGACGGCGGCATTCGCGGTCGATGCGCTCGCCCGCCGTCATCGGCAGGGCCTGCGCTTCCTCGGCATTCCCACCTCCGAGCACACCGCGGCCCAGGCGGAAGCCGCGGGCATTCCCCTCACCTCCTTCGCCGAGCATCGGCGGATCGATCTCACCATCGACGGCGCGGACGAGGTGGAGCGCGGCACGCTCAACCTGGTCAAGGGGCTGGGCGGCGCCTTGCTGCACGAAAAGATCGTCGCCGCCGCCAGCCGCCGCCTTGCCATCGTCGTCGATGGGGAAAAGCTGGTGGACCGGCTCGGGACGCACGCGCCGGTGCCGGTCGAGGTCGTCGCCTTCGGCCTCGAGGCGACCTCGGCCTCGCTCGAGACGATCGGCGCCAGCGTCACGCTGCGATTGTCGCCGGCGGGCGAGCCCTTCGTCACCGACAGCGGCAACCGGATCATCGATTGCCGCTTCGACCCGATCGGCGACCCGGCAGGGCTCGAGCAGCGCATCCGCCGCATCGTCGGCGTCGTCGAATGCGGCCTCTTCATCGGCCGCGCCGATCCGGTCTTCGTCGCCGACGCGGCCGGCGTCCACCGCCTCGACAGCGCGCGCGCGCATCGCGGGCGCCCGCCGATCCTGGTGATCATGGGAGTTTCGGGCGCGGGCAAGACGACGGTGGCGCAGGAGCTGGCGGCGCGCCTCGGTTGGCGCTTCGGGGAAGGCGATACGCTCCATCCCGAAGTCAACATCGCCAAGATGCATGCCGGGATTCCGCTGACCGATGCCGATCGCCGGCCCTGGCTCGATGCGATCGCCGCGTGGATCGACCAGCAACGCGCCGCCAGGCAGCCCGGGATCATCACCTGCTCGGCGCTGAAGCGCGCCTATCGCCAGATCATCGCCGACGACCGGCCGGAAGTGCGGCTCATCTACCTGCGCGGCGGCCGCGACCTCATCGCCGAGCACCTCGCACACCGCAGGGACCATTTCATGCCGGCGGGTCTGCTGCAAAGCCAGATCGACACGCTCGAGGAGCCGGAGCCGAGCGAGGACGCCCTGACCATCGATCTGGGACCGCCGGCGGCGCAGCTGGCCGACGAGATCATCCACCTGCTGGGCAGCTCGGCGGTCGTCGGACGGCGCTGATGCGGATCGCGGCAAAGCCGCGCGAGAGATCACGCCGCTTGCGTAATCGGCTGCCGCGCTGCCGGCCGAGAACGCCTTGGGAAAGGAGAGGACTATGGCTGCCTCACGCAAGGATGCCCCCTCGCCGGTTGGAGCCGGCGGGGATGCCGACCGAAGCGATCGGCCGGACGCCGCTCTGCCTCAGGATCTCGTCGACGCCGAATCCCGGGACAGCTTTCCCGCGAGCGATCCGCCGAGCTGGACGCCGGTGACGGGCGCGCGCAGGGCGGAGCCGAACGAGAGCCCCGCGG
>DASQSR010000216.1:0-3980 GCA_035642295.1 Allostellaceae bacterium
CGGCGAGCGCCTCGACGAGGCGGCGCTCGACCGGCTCTGCCTCGACAATATCGCGCGCTTCAAGCGACCCCGCCGCTACCGGTTCATCGAAGCCTTGCCGAAGAACAATTACGGCAAGGTGCTGAAGACCGAGCTGCGGCGGATGCTGGAAGCGTGAGGCCGGCCTCGCGCAAAAGTGACTCAACGGCACGCAGTTCTTATTGTTGAACTGTCGCTGTCGGCCTGCCGCGTGCGGGACGGCATCATCGGGGGAGGGCGGCCATGCCGATACCGCAGCGAGGAATTCCTTCAGGGACCGGGGAGGTCGGCAAGCGGCTCGACGGGCTCGCCTGGCGCCCCATCCACACGCGCATCACCATCGTGCTCGGTTGTGGCTGGCTGCTCGACGCGTTCGAGGTGAACATCGTCGGCAGCGTGCTGGGGGTGCTGCAGAAGCTGTGGCAGGTCAGCACCAGCCAAGCGTCGCTGCTGGTCTCGGTCTGGCTCATCGGCATCATGGTCGGCGCGCTGCTCTTCGGCTATTGCGCCGATCGCTTCGGGCGCCGTCGGCTGTTCATCGTGACGCTGCTCGTCTATGCGGGCTTCACGGTCATATCGGCGCTGTCCCCCGGCTATTATGCTTTCCTCGTCTTCCGCTTCCTGACGGCGATCGGCGTCGGTGCCGAGTATTCCGCCGTCAACGCCGCGATCGGCGAGCTGATTCCGGCGCGCTATCGCGGCCGCGCCGCGGCAACGGTGATGAACTTCTGGCCGCTCGGCTCGATTTTGGCCGGTGTGCTGACGCTCTATTTCATCAACCTGCTGCCGCCTTCGATCGGCTGGCGCTGCGCTTTTGCCCTCGGCGCGATCATCGCGCTGTTCAGCCTGTGGGCGCGGCGCAGCTTGCCGGAATCGCCGCGCTGGCTGCTGGGCCGCGGCCGCACCGCCGAAGCCGAAGCGGTCTCGGCGCACATCGCCGGCGATGCGCACCGCTTCGATCAGCCGCCGGCAGAGTCGGCGCCGGGCAAGGAGGGGGACCGGGATGCGGCCGGCTTCGGGCGACAGCTCTCGCTGCTGGTGCGCCGCCATCCCGGACGCCTTGCCCTGGGCTGCGCGCTCGATTTCTCGGAAGCCGCCGGCTACTACGGCCTCTTCGCCATCCTGCCGCTGCTGGTGCTGCCGCAGATCCACATCCCCGACGAGGAAGTGCCGTGGTTCTTCATCATCGGCAATGCCGGCGCGGCGATCGGCGGCGTCATCGCCGCTGTGATGCTCGACAAGGTGGGGCGCAAGGTCACGGTCGCCGGCTTCTACTCTCTCGCGGCGCTCTCGATGTTCCTCATGGCGAGCGCCACGGCAGCGGGCAGCGGCGCGGGCGTCATGCTCGCCTTCACCATCGCCAATCTCTGTGCGACGGGGGCGTGGATTGCCGCCTATCCGACCTTCTCGGAGCTGTTCCCGACGCCGATGCGCGCGACCGGAATCGGCTTTTCCGTGGCCTTCGGGCGCATCGGCGCCGCCCTTGCGCCGCCGCTCCTCGTCGCCGTGGCGCAGCAGCTCTCGCTCTTTGCCGCCTTCGCCGTGATCGCCGGCTTCTGGCTGATCGGCGTCGTCGCGATGATCCCCTGGTCGATCGGCGGGGTCGAAGGCCGCGGCCGCACCCTGGAAGCGCTCGCCGGGGAATAAGCGAGCCGCGCGACGCCGGTGTGCTGCCGCTCAGCGGGAGCGGCGCGGCAGCTCACAGCACGCCTCAGACCGTCTCGCCGAGGGCGGCGGCGCGCTTCAGCTGATGCTCCTCGCGGATACCGGGGTACTGTTCGGAGAGGAGAGAGCCCGGGTAGTAGGCGGCTTTGAACGACGGGCGCGCCTTCATGCGAGCAAGCCAGGCGCTCATACCCGGCCGATCAGACCACAGGAAGTCGTAGCCCAGATCCTCCATCCGGACCAGCAACGGCAGGACGCAGAAGTCGGCCAGGGTCACCTGCGCCCCCATCAGATATTCAGTCTGCGCCAGTGCCGCTTCCATCCGCATCGCCGTCTTGCGGATGCTGTCCTCGGCCTGCCGCAGCTTCTCGACGCTGAACCCCTTCTCCTTGTCCATCTCGCCGAGGAACTTGTCCCGCAGGGGCTTCGATCGTGCGAGCTCCTGAAACTCATCCTCGGTCATGCGCGCAAAATGGCGGGCGAACGCCGCGTTGTAGGAGGGAAAGCGGACGGCAACGGTGGGCACCTCCTCGAAATAACGAAGCCAGGCGCGCATTCGAGCGCGCTCTTTGCTGTCGCCAGGGGTGAGGCGCGTGGTGGGGTATTCCTCATCGAGATATTCCATGATCACCGACGAATCGATGATCGGAACGCCGCCATCGACGAGCGTCGGCACCACGCCGTTCGGATTGAGCTTGAGGTATTCCGCTTTGAGCTGATCGTTTTGAAACAGCTTCAGCTTGTATTCGACGAAGGGGAGGCCCTTTTCGGCCAGCGTAAGCCGCACCTTCTGGCTGCAGGTCGATTGCGGCGCATTGTAGAGCTCAAGCATCGATCTCTCCCGCAGTTCCGTTCGCCGCAAATCGCGGATCGCCTTGCCCGCGCGCCCGCTCAAGGAGGAGGGGTTGATCGCGACCTAGACCGCGCCGCGGGGCTGATCGCGCCGGGGACGGCGGACGGCGCGGACCTTGCCGCTTCGGCCGCCGCCGCAGAAGAACTGGTCGGCGCCGTCGGATTCGAGGCCTGAGACGCCGGTGCCCGGCGGCATCTCGATGCTCTCCAGGACCTCGCCCGTGCGCGGATCGAGACGCCGCAAATCGCTCTCGTCGCCTTCCCAGGTGCCGTGCCAGAGCTCGCCATCGACCCAGGTGACGCCGGTGACGATGCGGTTGCATTCGATGGTGCGAAGAACGGCGCCGGTCGCGGGATCGATTTGCAGAATCTTGCGGCCGCGATGCTGCCCCAGCCAGAGCGTCCCCTCCGCCCAGGCGAGCCCGGAATGGCCGCCGCCGGGCGGCGCCGGGATGGTGGCGATGACGCGGCCGGTCTTGGCATCGATCTTCTGGATGCGATCCCCGGCGATCTGGAAGAGGTGCTGGCCGTCGAAGGCGGTGCCGGCATTGGCGGGAACATCGATCGAGCGCACCGTCTCGCCGGTTTCGGGATCGAAGGCGCTCAGCCGCTCGCCGGTGGCAAACCAGACGTCCTCTCCGTCATAGGTGACGCCATGCACGCTATCGACCCCGGGAAAGGGGCCATACTCGCGGAGGATTTCGGCCTCAGACCGCTTCATGGCTCAATCCTAGTCACTCGGCAGAGGGGCGGGAAGCAGCAAAGTCGTCGTCACGCCCGGCAGGGGCGGGGTCATCCAGCGGCGCGCCCGCGCGCGACCGAAGGACTGCACCTTGCCGGCGGCGGCGAGCGCGTCGAGGGCCCGCTGGACGGTGCGCTGGCTGGCGCCCAGCGCCAGCGCCAGCGCCGAGCTCGACCAGGACTCGCCATCGGCGAGAAAGGCGAGCACCGCCGCGTGCTCGTCCTCGACCGGACGCGCCAGCACGACGATTTCGCCGGCGCGGCGCGGTGCCAGAGCGAAGCCTTGCGGCGTCGCGTTGACGGCGGCCAGCTGCCGCAGCGCCACGCGCAGCCGCCCGATCTCGACCCGGAGCCGCGCGCGGTGTGACTCATCGGCCTCCTTCGCGCGGAAGGCTTGCGCGACGAGGGCGCTCCGCGGCACGTCTTGAGGCCAGGCTTCGCCGAGCGCACGCGCGAGAGCGAACAGGACCGGGCGCCGCGCCAGCGAGACGACCGTCTCTCCGTGGCGCACGGCATGACGGCAGGCATCGACGACGAGCACCTCCGAGGCCAGCAGCGCTTCGACTTCGGCGAGCCGGAGGGGCCGCTCCTCGCCGCACGCGATGAGGCGCGCCGCGGGGGCATCAAGGACGAGGGACGCGCTTTCGACCTCCGCCATCAGCGCCGGAATCGCGGCACGGCGCGCGGCGCGCTCGGCCTGAGCG
>DASQSR010000217.1:0-8860 GCA_035642295.1 Allostellaceae bacterium
TGATCGGGGTCGTCGTGGTGTTGTCGCCGCTCGCGGCGCGACTGCTCGCCGGCACCGCGAGACTGGCCAGCAGCGCCAGCAGCGACAGGAACGTGAGGCGACGGCGATGCGAGATGTCGGTCATCATCTGCCTCATCCCGCCTCGCTTGCCTCGATTACTTCAAAACCGTGAAAGCCGCATGATGCGCGATCGACGTTACATCTCGGTTGCGCGTCGGCATGTTTGTTGCGCTCGCGTGAAAATCCGCGGTGAGGCGGGTTACCGTGGCTGTGGTTCCGCAACCGGCCGCCAGCCGTGGGCGACCATGCATTGGTCCTGCAGCCGTGCCGTCTGGTCTCTGGCACTGTCATAGCTCATGTTCATGGCCCAGAAGTGGAAGGGCTGCGGGTTCGTTGCCACGCCCTCGCACTCGATGAGAGCGCTTCTGAGCTCGGCGCCGGTGGCGCCCGGCTTCGTCCAGCCTGCCGAAGGCGGCTCGCAGCCTTGGAGCGCCAGCAGGGCCAGCAACAGCACCGGGACGCGACGCCGTTCTCGTGCCACGGCGATCGGCTCGCTCACCAGGCCCACCCCGGCGGCGGCGGATAATACCCGGGACCCCACCAGCTCGGTCCTCCGTACCATTGCGGCGGCGGAGGCGCGTAGTAACGCCGCGCCAGGCTCTCGCGCTGGAGGCAAGCGGCGAAGTCCGGCGTGCCCGCCTGGAAGCCGAAGCTTCGGCACGTCGCCACGTCTTCGGCACGCAGCTCCTCGGGGGAGACGCAGGCAGCAAGGCCTCCGAGCATGATGGCAGAGGCGGCGATCGCGACCGCTGCGCGGCTTCTCGACATCGGCCCTCCGGCAAGCTCCGGCCATCAAGCGGTCCGTCGCCCGATAGAGCGGGGCGCCTGTTGAACGGCGTCTATCTTGCCGCCTGCTCGGCCGCTCGGCCAATTGAGTCCGGCCTTGAGGGAATCAACCTCGAGGAAATGAGCCCAGGATAGGAAGGAGCGCCCGACCGGCGCGCGACAACGCCTCCGCCGGGGTGCGGCGGAGGCGTTGCGGTTCGATCAGGTTCGTCCGGCGCTACTTGTTCCGCTCGGCGCTGTTGGTGATCGCATGGCCGGCATTCGACAGGTCTTGGCCGGCGCCGGCGGTGGTGTTGCACGCGCTCAGCACGGCGCTCGCGCCGCTCAGCAGGAACAGCGCCAGGAACAGCTTGGCCAGAGACACGCGCATCATCGCCCTCCCGAATTCGTCATCCCGTCTCTAACCCAACACTGGCCCAAGGCCGGATGTTCCCAAGGCGAACTCGCGCCAGCGAGTTCGTCCGCGGCGGCGACAGCGATTGCGCAGCAATCGCGAGAGCCGCACGGTTCCGGCAAGCCGCGTTCCGCCCAGGAGGGTTTGATCGCGAAGCGATCGAATAGGTTGCCCGCCAGCGATTGCGTAAGCAATCGCGATAGCCCGCACCGTTCTGGCGAGCCTAGAGACAATTCTCGAAGTTGAAGAACGCCTTGCGCCAGCGCGTCACCCTGACCTCGGCGAAGAGCCCCGCCTTGGTGAAGGGGTCTTCGGCGATGAACGCCTCGGCCGCCTTGCGGTCCTCGGTGTCGACGATGAGGACGCCGCCTTCGCCGGTCGAGCCGTCATCATGGAGGAGCGCGCCCGCGGCGAGCAGCATGCCCTTGTGCTTTTCGAGGAAATCGAGATGGACGGCGCGCGTCGCGCTGCGGACATGAGCGTGGCCGGGCTTGTCGAAGGTCTGAATGAGGTAAGGCATCGGCGTTTCCTCCACGGTGGAAATTCCGAGCCTAGAAGGCGCCGATGCGGCGCTCAATGCGCGTGGACGTGCGCCGGCTGCGCCGCGAGCGGCATCCGCGCCAGGCGGTCGAGCTGGACGAGCAGTACCGGCGTTGGTGGTGCCGCCGCTCCCGTCCAGCGGGCGCGCAGATAGCCGGCGCGGTCGACGAGAAACGCGCACACCGCGCCGGGATCGCCGCCTTCGAACAGCTTGTAGGCCGTTGCCATCGCGGCGTCGCTGGTCGCGGCGAAATCGGGCATCGCGCCGGCCTCGCCGTCCGGCGCGCCGCTCTCGATCGGCAGCGCCAGCAGCCGGAGCCCTTCGGCGCGCAGCGGCGCCTCCGCGGCGGCGAGCGCCTGCAGCGGCGCCAGAGCCTCGGGCAGGCGATAGAGCACCAGCAGCACCGGCGTCTTCGTCAGGGCCTGGCGCAAGGTGTTCTGCCGTCCCGCTTGCTCGAAGGCGAAGTCGGGCGCGAGCGGCGCCGGTGCCCGCGTCACTTCCGGCAGCAGCGCCTGCGGCTGCAGCGCCGCCGCCCGCGCATGGACGAAGTTGATGACGTCCCAGCGCTGGCTGTCGCGCAGCACGGCGGCGAAGCCGGGCATGCCGCCGGCCTCGATGCCGTGGCTGATCCACCAGAAGAGATCGCCGTCGCTATGGCCGAAGATGTGCGCCGCGGTCAGGTCGGCCGGCCGCACCGGCAGGCTGTGGGCGAGCGGCCCGTCGCCTTTGCCGTCGGCGCCGTGGCAGGCGGCGCAGTTGGCGGCGAAGACCTGAGCGCCTGCCGTCACCGACGCGGCGGTGAACGGCACGGCCGAGCGGTAGAAGCTGGTGGGGTAGGCGGTGGCGACCATGAACTGCAGCGGCCACCAGCCGACGGCGAGAAAGACGAAGAGACCGAGCAGCATCTGGAGCATGCGCCGGCGCGGCTTCAGCACCCCCCAGAGAAGGAGCGCGAGCCCGCCGAGCGCGACGACGCCCGCCGCGATCGCCTGCAGCCGCGCCGCTCTATCCGCCTCCAGCGTCTCAAGGCTGAGGGTGAAGGGCAGCGGCCATTCCGGCTGCACATGGAGGGCGGGCGCGGTCGTACCGAGCGTCCCCACCACCAGCAGGACGGCGCCGCCGAGCCCCGCTTCGATCAGCGCATTGCGCTGCAGCTGCCGCAGCACATGAGGCGTCTCGGCGGGCGCTTCCACCAGCTGCGGTGCGAGCCACTGCCGATTGATCGCGGCGAAGGTCACCATCGTAAGAAAGAGCGCGAGCTTCAGCAGCAGCAGATGGCCGTATGGGGTGCCGAGCAGCGCCGGGATGCTGCCGACGAGGAAGATGCTGTTGATGAACCCGGTGGCGATGAGCGTGCCGACGGCGACGATGCCGAGGAGAGAGAAGCGGAAGGTCGCATCGCGCGCCGCCGCCGCCCAGGCGGTGCCGCCGTCGCGCCGCGCCGCGGCGAAGAGGAAGGCGAGCGGCAGCCGCCCGCCGATCCAGGCGCCGGCCGCGAGGAGATGCGTGGCATCGCCGAGGAGGTGAAGGTCTGCGGTCCAGCCTTCCCCCTCCATGGCGTGGCCGGCGCCGGCAATCATCGCGAGCTCGGCCGCGGCGAGCGCCAGCGCCGCCCAGAAGCCCGCCCGCGCCAAAAGCGATTGACGCTGGCCGTCGGCGAGCAGGAGCGCCAGCGCGAGCGGGATCGCCACCAGGCCCCGCAGCTGCCAGATCGCGCCGAAATGCTCGCGCGCCTGCACGATTTCGATGATCCCCAGCGTGCACACCTCGGCGAACGACAGGCCGCTCACGCTGCGGGCTTCGAGCACGAGCCAGAGGGCTCCGGTGACAAGGCCCAGCGCCAGGCTCTCCCACATCAACGAGTACAGCCGGGCGCGGAGCGCCGCTGCGCCGGCGCCATCGAGGCGCCGGCGCAGCGCGGGCTCGGCAATGAAGGCGAGGAAGGCGAGACTGCCGGCCAGCGACAGCAGCGCCGCATACTGGCCGGCGCGCACCAGGGTCAGCGTGATGTCCATCTCGCCCCTCCTCGGACTCAACCGACCGTGCCGGTGGTGTCCCCGCCCGTGCCGCGGTTGAGCGGCGTCGTCATCGCGACCTCGACCAGCCGGATCCGATGGTCGAAAGGATGGCCGGTGCCGACATCCTTCACGTGATACTCAAGATATTCGAGGCTGTACTCGATGGCGAAGCCATAGTTGAGCGCGGCGGTCGCCATGGCCGGCTGGCGAACTCCGACCGAGCCTCTCCGCCGCCACGAGAGCGAGCCCACTGGCGATGCAGCGATGTCGCCATCATATGCCGACAGAGGGAGGGGCGGATGTCGAAGCGCAAGATGGTGCGGGTTGCTACCTTCGCACTCGTGCTCGCCGGGCTCGCGGCTTGCGTATCGGAGGAGGAACGGCGCGCCCAGTATGAGGCGGATTGTCGGAATTTCGGAGTCCAGCCCGACACGCCCGACTTTGCCGTTTGCCTCCAGCGCGAGAGCCAGCCCAAGCGCTACTATTCGGCGCCGCCTCCGCCTGCATGGCAAGGGCCCGGCTGGTGGTATTATCCGCCGCCGTCTCGTGCGTCGGGTGGGACGTAGGGGAGAGGCGGCTACTTCCCGCCGGCTCCTTGGCTCAGGAGCGGGAGTACCGTCTTGTCGAGCTGCTGCGCCGTCACTCCCGTCTCGTCGGGGCTGAATTTCGCGCGCAGCACACCATTCGCATCGACGACATAGGTGACGGGAATGGAGCCCGGCCTGCCGAAGCCGTTCACCTCGGCATCGCCGAGCATCGCGGCAGGGTAGGAAAAGGCCTGCATCACCTTGACGACGTCGCTTCGCTCGCGGGGGAGATCGGCGCTGATGCCGAGCATCTCGAGGCCTTGGCCATGGTGCTGCTGATAGAAGGCATTGAGCGCCGGCATCTCCTGGCGGCAGGGCGCGCACCAGGTCGCCCAGAAATTGACGATGACGACCTTGCCGCGAAGGGCGGCCAGGTCGAACGTGCCGCCGCCCAATTCCTTCGCCGTCAGCGCGGGGGCCGGTTGTCCGACTTCCGTCGCTGCCAGGGCGAGGTGCGCCGCCAAGCCGAGGGCGATGACGCTTGCGACAGGCGGAATAAACCGGAGAGTTCTGCTCATGTGAGCCCCACGATCGTCAGAAGTGGTAGGCGACGATGAACTTCATCATCCAGGGGGCCGTCAGCTGGTCGCCCCGAAAGCGCTGCCACACCGGAAGTTCGAAGTCGGTATAGGCCGAGAACTGATCGATGTCGAACTCGACCCCCGGCGAGAGCAGTATGCGCTGGTAGCCGGAGGCAACCGGTTGTGCGGAATTTGGACCGCTGTCGCGGGTCCGCTCGGAGCCAATGATCTGCGCCAACGGGCTCACCGTCAGGTTTCCGAACACCCAGCCATTGTAGGTAACCCCGGTCGCGGCATCGAGTTCGGTGCCGGGGCGATAGCCTTCTTGGGTCAGAACCGGCTGATCGAGCAACGCCTGGGCGTACCAGCTCCAGATGTTGTCGCTCGTCAGCGCGGCGCGATGGAAGCCGCCGAGCAGGAGATCGGTGCTGCCGCTACCGATCTGGCTGTCGCGATCGACGACGGCCGGATCGATTTGGTAACTGCCGGTCGGCAGCTTGACGCCGAAGGTCAGGCCTGTCGACAGGTCCTCCGAGAACCCGGTGTAGATGCCCTGGAGCCGGATGTCGCCGAGATCCGACCAGTGGGCGGTGACGAGGTCGGGCGGAGAGTTCCCAAAGTTCGTGTCGGTCGTGAACTTGCGGTCCCAATAAGGGATTTCCAGCTGAACGCCCCAGCTCCGGTTGAACATATACTGCAGGCCGGCGGTGAAGAAATTCGTACGCAGGTCCTTGTCGCTGTTGTCGGCGGCCGACGCTCTGCCGGTGTTGTGCCAGTTGATGGTCTGGTCCTGGTAGTCGTATTCGAGATAGGCGGTGCCGCCCGCGCCGCTGGGCAGCATCGAGCTCGTGCCGACGGCGAAGACGCCGCAGCCGCAGGCGCAGGCCAGGCTCTGATCCGGCGACATGCCGAGCAGAAAAGCCGCAGCGGAAAGCGCGAAAGACGCGATGCCGAAAGGCACGCCGAAGCGCCGGGCCCTCGTCCCGCCGCGCTTATCAGAAGAAGAAGGAGACATGATTTCCTCGCATGAACGGAAATGGACGTGGCGCACCCGAAAAATGCGCGCTGTCCGGCCGATCAGGCGATCAGCCGAACGGGTTCGATCCAAGACTCAACCGTTCAGCGGCGGGGCCCGCGCCTCGTAGGTGAGGGGTGCCGAGTAAGCGACGGGGAGGACGCCGGCGGCGAGCGGGAGAATGGCGTTCCAGGCGGCGGACGCCGGGACGAAGATCTCGGCCGGCGCGATGAACGGCGTGCCGACCGCGCTGCAGAGAGGACAGCACCCTTGGGAGTGATCGTGCCCGGTTCGCGGCGCGCCGGCCGCTCGACCATGGTCGGCGGCACGTGAAAGGGTGCCGGCTCGACACACCGCCGGGCCCGCCGCGCCGAGGCCGGCGGCATCGACGCGCCAAATCTCGACGGCGACGAGCAGAGGCAGCATGACCTGCACGTAGAGCGCGAGCAGCGACAGCCACGCGCCCACCGTCCGGGCCTTGCGCATCCCGGGCGTCATGCCCCTGCCACGCCGATGACGGCCATTACGACCACTCCCCCACCTAAAAGTGAATCTAAATGTTGCGGTATCCTCGCGTCAATCGCCGGAAATTCGCGGCGGATCGCGACAAATCGTCATGGCGACGCCAGTTTTCGCGCGACCGCTTCTCTGTCCCAATCGGGGTCGGGCGGCATGTCGGCGGAAAGCTGGAGCGCGCGCTGCCAGTGAGCGCGCGCCTCGTCGTGGCGCCCGAGCGCCGCGGCGACGTCCCCCAGATGGTCTTCGCAGCTCGCGCATCTCGGCTCCAGCCCGACCGCCCGCTGCGCGTAAAACAGTGCGAGCTCGAGCTTGTGCTGTCGGAAGAAGATCCAGCCGAGGGTATCCTGAATCCCGGCGTCCTGCGGCTCGAGCGCCGCGGCGCGAGACGCCCAGTTCAACGCTTCGTCGAGATTGCCGCCGTCGACCGCGAGGCGCCAGGCGAGACCGTTCATCCCGTCGGCATTGCCTTGGCGTGCGGCGAGGCGATAAAGGCGCATCGCCTCGACGTCGCTCTTCGCCACGCCTCGTCCGGTGGCGTAGAGGTCGGCGAGATTGACCTGTGCGATCGGGTCGCCTTTGTCTGCGGCCAGACGAAACAGCCGAGCCGCTTCCCGATCATCTCGGGCCACGCCCCGCCCGCCGGCGTAGAGGGCGCCAAGATAAACCTCGGCGCGGACGTCGCCTTGACCAACCGCGGCCTTGAAGAGGCGAAGCGCGGCGGTGTAATCGACGGAAACACCATGTCCCGTCGCCAAGAGAAGACCGGTCGATGCCTGCGCCGCCGCATTGCCGGCGTTGGCTCGCTCGCAATCTTGGTGTGCGGCGGTGTCGCTGAACGCGCGGCAATCGACGGGCGGTTCAAGGCGCGATGGCGCCTCGGCTGATGCTGAAGCTGCCAGGCCAACCAGCACTGCGATCGCCGAGATGATGCATGCGAATAACCGATTTCGCTCCGCTCGCTCCGTCGCCATGCTCGCCAACTTTGAATTCCAAGATTGCCGTCCTTGCCTCAGTGAAACGAGTTTCAACGCCCGACGCAACGGCGGCGATCGACGCGCAGCGCGGCAAGCGTGGACGCAAACCGTGGCGATGTTCCCCCTTGGGGGAGCGGTTGTTAAACTCGCCGGAACAGGGGAGGGCGACATGGAATACCGCAATCTCGGCCGCAGCGGTCTCAAGGTCTCGACGCTGTGCCTCGGCACGATGAATTTCGGCGGCGCCACCGATGCCGCGACGGCCGGGCGCATCGTCGATCGGGCGCGCGAAGCCGGCGTCAACTTCATCGACAGCGCCGATCAGTACAATGCCGGCCGCTCCGAGGAGATCACCGGCCGGGCGATCACCCATGACCGCGACCGCTGGGTCCTCGCCACCAAGGTCTACAATCCCATGGGCAGCGGCCCCAACGAAGGCGGCCTCTCGCGCAAATGGATTCTGCAGGCGGCGGCGGCGAGCCTGAAGCGGCTCGGCACCGACTACATCGACATCTACTACCTCCACAAGGAGGACCTCGCGACGCCGCTCGAGGAGAGCGTCCGCGCCATGGGCGACCTCATCGCCCAAGGCAAGATCCGCTATTACGGCGTCTCGAACTACCGGTCCTGGCGCATCGCCGAGATCTGCGCGCTCGCCGACCGGCTCGGCATCGCCCGGCCGGCGGTGAGCCAGCCCTACTACAACGCGATGAACCGCATGCCGGAGGTCGAGCAGCTCCCCGCCGCCGGCTTTTATGGCCTCGGCATCGTCCCCTACAGCCCGATGGCGCGCGGCGTGCTCAGCGGCAAGTACCGCGCCGACGCGCCGCCGCCGCCCGAGAGCCGCGCCGGGCGCCAGGACAAGCGCATCCTGGAGACGGAATGGCGGCCGGAATCGCTGCGCTTGGCACAGGAGATCAAGGCGCATGCGCAAAAGCGCGGCATGACCGCGGGCCAGTTCGCCGTCGCCTGGGTGCTCAACAACCGCCTCGTCACCGCCGTCATCGGCGGCCCGCGCACTGAGGAGCAATGGCAGGATTATCTCGGCGCGCTTGAGGGCCGTCTCACCGCCGAGGACGAGGCGCTGATCGACCGGCTCGTCGCGCCGGGCCATCCCTCGACGCCGGGCTACAACGATCCCGCCTATCCCATCGAAGGCCGTCCGTTGCGCAGCGCTGGCTGAGCAGTTCCTTCGGCGCGCGTTCTGCTCTAGAAGGGGAGGGGATCTCCGCGGGGGGAAACATGCTTCTTCGTTATGCCGTCGCGCTTTCGGCCGCGCTTGTGCTCGCGGCTCTGGCGCCCGTCCAGGCCGAGGACAAGGTCACCTTCGGCACCGATTGGAAGGCCGAGGCCGAGCATGGCGGCTACTACCAGGCGATCGCCACCGGCATCTACAAGAAGTACGGCCTCGAGGTCACGCTGCGCCAGGGCGGCCCGCAGGTGAA
>DASQSR010000218.1:0-2335 GCA_035642295.1 Allostellaceae bacterium
CCTGACTGTCGAGCAGAACATCATGGCCGCGCTCGAAGTGGCCGATCCCGATCCCGACCGCCGCCGCCAGATGCTCGATGAACTGCTGGCCGAGTTCGGCATCAGCCACCTGCGCCGCACCGGCGCGCTCGCCTTGTCCGGTGGCGAGCGCCGCCGCGTCGAGATCGCCCGCGCGCTCGCCACCCAGCCGCATTTCATGCTGCTCGACGAGCCGCTCGCCGGCATCGACCCGATCGCCGTCGGCGAGATCCGCAAGCTGGTCGTGCATTTGAAGGATCGCGGCATCGGCGTGCTCATCACCGACCACAATGTGCGCGAGGCGCTCGAGATCGTCGATCGCGCCTATGTGCTGCACGAGGGCCAGGTGCTGATGGAAGGCCTGCCGAACGAGATCGTCGCCGACGAGGATGTGCGCCGCGTCTATCTCGGCGAGCGTTTCAGCCTCTAGGCATTCCGGGTTCGTTGCGGGGGCGGGGGAAAGGGAAGCGGCCAGCGAAGAGGGTCGCTTCCCTTTTTGCCGGTAAGAGGGTCGCCGAGCACCGCCTCAGCCGGCGGCGACGGCCCAAGTCCCGAACGGCACCACCTTGTTGTCGATATCGTGCCCGATATCGGCGCGGCCGAGCCAGGGAATGCCGGAGCGCTCGCACCAATAGCGCGCCACCTCCTCCTCGTTCGCGCCGAACGCCGGCTCGTTGGGCGGGATGGCGCTGCAACGGCCGAGGCGGATGCCGGCGACGCGCCGCAGCGCCGGCGTGCTGGTGAGGTGAAAGAAGGCGCGGTCGATCCGGTACATGTGCTCGGCCACCTCTTCCAGCATGAGCACATGGCCGGAAAGATCCGGCAGGAGGGGCGTGCCGACGAGGTGGCTGAGCACGGTGAGATTGAACGCCGCGGCCGGCGCTTCTCGCGAGACCGTCGGCTCCAGCGCCGCCGGGTCGCCGTCGCGGAGGAAGGCCAGCGCCCGTGCCACCGCCGCATCGCCGCCGGCGCGGCGGAGATCGGCCGGCATCGGCCCATGCGCAAGGCGCGGGAAGCCGGCGGCGTAGAGCGCGGCGAGCAGCGCGCCGGCATCGCTGTAGCCCAAGTAAAGCTTCTGCCGCGCGGCGGCGGCGAGGCGCGGCAGCACGCTCTCCACCAGGCGGCAGGAGCCATAGCCGCCGCGCGCGAACCACAGCGCGTCGATGGCGGGATCATTCGCCATGTCGAGAAAGGCCGCGGCGCGCGCCGCGTCGTCGCCGGCAAAATGCCCGGCGGAGAGGAAGCATTGGGGATGGAAGCGCAGCACCGGCGGGCGCGCCGGGTACAGCGACCGGGCCAGCGCCGCGACGTCATCGGCAAGGGCGGGATCGATGCGCGAGGCCGGAGCCACGATGCCGATCGTGAAGCTGCCCTCGCCCATCCGCCGCGCACCGTCCTTGCTTGCTTGTAAGGCTCCGAGGCGAATTGTAGCTTCCGCCCATGGATCGAGACAGGCCTTATTTCTTCTGCGGCATCGGCGGCAGCGGCATGCTGCCGCTTGCGCTGATCCTCCGCGCCGCGGGGCGCACCGTCGCCGGCTCGGACCGCGCCCTCGACCAGGGGCGGACAGCGGCGAAATTCGCCTTCCTGCGCGGCCGCGGCATCGCCCTTCATCCGCAGGACGGCAGCGGCGTCACCTCGGCGGAGCAGATCGTCGTCGCCTCGGCGGCGGTCGAGGACAGCGTGCCGGACGTCGCGGCGGCACGCCGGGTCGGCGCCCCCCTGATGACGCGGGCGGAGCTGCTGGCGGCGTTGTTCAATGCCGCGCCGCGGCGCATCGGCATTGCCGGCACCAGCGGCAAATCGACCACCACCGGCATGATCGCCTGGATCCTCCATCGCGCCGGCAAGGAGCCCACGGTGATGAACGGCGCGGTGATGAAGAACTTCATCACGGGGGAGACGCCCTTCGCCAGCGCCGTGATCGGCAGCGGCGACATCTTCGTCAGCGAGATCGACGAAAGCGACGGGTCGATCGCGCGCTTCGCGCCGGAGATCGCGGTGGTCAACAACGTCGCGCTCGACCACAAATCGCTCGAGGAGCTGCGCCAGCTGTTCCGCGACTTCGTCGACAAGGCGGCGATCGCCGTGCTCAATCTCGACAATGACGAGACCGCGGCGCTCGCCGCGGCGCGCGCGCCGGAGACGGGGATCACCTACAGCCTGATCCGGCCGGAGGCGGACCTGCTGGCGACGGCGCTGGCACCGGCACCGGACGGGATCGCGTTCACGCTGCGGCGGCGCGCCGGCGGCGGCGCCCTCGAGGTGACGCTCGGCGTTCCCGGCCGCCACAATGTCGCGAACGCGCTGGCGGCGC
>DASQSR010000219.1:0-7755 GCA_035642295.1 Allostellaceae bacterium
GCGGCTGCTGCGTGATCAGGCTGTACGGCCCGGTCGCGCGGGCGTGAATCTTGTCGTCCACCAGGTGGTGCAGCTTCATCATGTAGATGTAGCCGACCGTCACCTTGCGGTCGAAGGCCTCGCCGGTGCGGCCATCGACCAGCGTCACCTGGCCGGAGCTGTCGAGCCCCGCGTCCTTCAGCATGGCGACGATGTCCTCCTCGAGCGCGCCGTCGAAGACCGGGCTCGCCACGGGGACGCCCGGGCGCAGGTTCTCGGCCAGCTCGAGCAGCTGCTTGTCCTCGAGCGCGGCGATGTCCTCCTGGTCCTCACGGCCGGTGTAGACGCCGGCGAGGAACTTGCGCAGCTCGGCGGACTTGCCGCCGTCGCGCCGCACCCGGTCGACGATCTCGCCGATCTGCCGGCCGAGTCCGGCCGAGGCCCAGCCGAGATGCGTCTCGAGGATCTGGCCGACGTTCATCCGGCTCGGCACGCCGAGCGGGTTCAGCACGATGTCGACCGGCGTGCCGTCGGCGAGATAGGGCATGTCCTCGACCGGCATGATCTTGGAGATCACGCCCTTGTTGCCGTGGCGGCCCGCCATCTTGTCGCCGGGCTGCAGCTTGCGCTTCACCGCGACGAAGACCTTGACCATCTTCATGACGCCGGGCGGCAGCTCGTCGCCGCGCTGCAGCTTCTCGACCTTGCTCTCGAAGCGCTGATTGAGGGTATCGATCGAATCGTCCATCAGCTTCTTGAGCGCCTCGATATCCGCCATGTTCTTGTCATTGCGGATGGCGATCTGCCGCCACTGGCCGTGCGTCAGCCCCGATTCGGCGAGCCAGCCCTCGGTAATCTTGACGCCGGCCTTCACCCCCTTGGGGCCGCTCGCCACCTCCTGGCCGACGAGCAGCTCCTTCAAACGCGCGTAGAAGCTGCGCTCGAGGATGGCCCGCTCGTCGTCGCGGTCCTTGGCCAGCCGCTCGATCTCGGCACGCTCGATGGCGAGCGCGCGCTCGTCCTTGTCGACGCCGCGCCGCGAGAAGACGCGCACCTCGACGATGGTGCCGGAGACGCCGGGCGGCAGGCGCAGGCTGGTGTCGCGCACATCCGACGCCTTCTCGCCGAAGATGGCGCGGAGCAGCTTCTCCTCCGGCGTCATCGGCGACTCGCCCTTCGGCGTCACCTTGCCGACCAGGATGTCGCCCGGCTTCACCTCGGCGCCGATATAGACGATGCCGGCCTCATCGAGGTTCTTGAGCGCTTCTTCGCCGACATTGGGGATGTCGCGGGTGATCTCCTCCTGGCCGAGCTTGGTGTCGCGCGCCATCACCTCGAACTCTTCGATATGGATCGAGGTGAAGACGTCGTCGGAGACGATGCGCTCGGAGATGAGAATCGAGTCCTCGAAGTTGTAGCCGTTCCACGGCATGAAGGCGCAGAGCACGTTGCGGCCGAGCGCCAGCTCGCCGAGCTGCGTCGACGGGCCGTCGCCGATGATGTCGCCGGCGCTGACCACGTCGCCGACCTTCACCAGCGGCCGCTGGGTGATGCAGGTGTTCTGGTTCGAGCGTTGGAACTTCAGCAGGTTGTAGATGTCGACGCCGGGCGCCGCCGCCGACGTCTCTTCGGTGGCGCGCACGACGATGCGCATGCCGTCGACCTGGTCGACCACGCCCGAGCGCCGGGCGATGATGGTGACGCCGCTGTCGCGCGCCACCGTCTCCTCCATGCCGGTGCCGACGAGCGGCGCCTCAGCGCGGATCAGCGGCACCGCCTGGCGCTGCATGTTGGAGCCCATGAGGGCGCGGTTGGCGTCGTCGTTCTCGAGGAACGGGATGAGCGCCGCCGCCACCGAGACGAGCTGTTTCGGCGAGACGTCGAAAAAGTCGATGTCCTGCGGCCGCGCCATGACGAAATCGCCGCCCTTGCGGCAATTGGTGAGGTCGGCCTTGATGCGGTCGTTCTCGTCGACCTCGACATTGGCCTGGGCGATGACGTAGCGGCCCTCCTCCATGGCGGAGAGATAGGCCACCTCGTTGGTCACCTTGCCGTCGGCGACGCGCCGGTAGGGGCTCTCGATGAAGCCGTACTGGTTGACGCGCGCATAGGTCGCGAGGCTGTTGATGAGGCCGATATTCGGCCCCTCCGGCGTCTCGATCGGGCAGATGCGGCCGTAATGCGTCGGGTGCACGTCGCGCACCTCGAAGCCGGCGCGCTCGCGGGTGAGGCCGCCCGGACCCAGGGCCGAGAGCCGCCGCTTGTGCGTGATCTCGGAGAGAGGGTTGGTCTGGTCCATGAACTGCGACAGCTGCGAGGAGCCGAAGAACTCGCGCACCGCCGCCGCCGCCGGCTTGGCGTTGATCAGGTCATGCGGCATCACCGTGTCGATCTCGACCGAGCTCATGCGCTCGCGGATGGCGCGCTCCATGCGCAACAGGCCGACGCGGTACTGGTTCTCCATCAGCTCGCCCACCGAGCGGACGCGCCGATTGCCGAGATGGTCGATGTCGTCGATCTCGCCGCGGCCGTCCTTGAGCTCGACCAGCACCTTGAGGATGGCGAGGATGTCCTCCTTGCGCAGCACGCGCACGGTGTCGGCGGTCTGGAGGCTCAGGCGCGAGTTCATCTTGACCCGCCCGACCGCCGACAGGTCGTAGCGCTCGCCGTCGAAGAAGAGGCTGTTGAACAGCGCCTCCGCCGTCTCCAGCGTCGGCGGCTCGCCCGGGCGCATGACGCGGTAGATGTCGATGAGCGCGTCCTCGCGCGTCGCGTTCTTGTCGATCAGCAGCGTGTTGCGGATGTAGGGGCCGACCGAGACGTGGTCGATCGCCAGCACCGGCAGCTCGCTGACATGCCCGGCCTCGACCTGGCCGATGAGACTGTCGGTGATCTCGTCGCCGGCCTCGGCGTAGATCTCGCCGGTCTGCTCGTTGACGATGTCGACGGCGAGATAGCGGCCGATGAGGTCGTCCTTGGTGACGACGATCTCCTCGAGCCCCTCCTCGGCGAGCTTTCTCGCCTGGCGCGGCGTGATCTTCTCTCCGGCCTCGGCCTTGACCTTGCCGGTCTTGGCGTCGACCAGATCATGCGCGAGCTTGACGCCACGGAAGCGGTTGGCGTCGAACGGCGCCTTCCAGCCCTTCTTGCCGTGAGTGAAGACGGTGGTGCCGTAGAAATAGGCGAGGATCTCCTCCTTCGACATGCCCTGCGCCTCGACCGGCTGCACCGTCTTGCCGTCGGCGGCGCGCTCGGCGCGCAGCTTCTCGGTCGCGGCGCCGTCGAGGGCGAAGAGCAGGGTCGTCACCGGCAGCTTGCGACGCCGGTCGATGCGGACATAGAGGTGATCCTTGGCGTCGAACTCGAAATCGAGCCAGGAGCCGCGATAGGGGATAACGCGGGCGGCGAAGAGATACTTGCCGGAGCTGTGCGTCTTGCCCTTGTCGTGGTCGAAGAACACGCCGGGCGAGCGGTGCATCTGCGAGACGATGACGCGCTCGGTGCCGTTGATGATGAAGGTGCCGTTCTTGGTCATGAGCGGCATGTCGCCCATGTAGACGTCCTGCTCCTTGATGTCGCGGATCGAGCGCGAGCCGGTGTCTTCGTCGACATCCCAGACGACGAGGCGCAGGGTGACCTTGAGCGGCGCGGCGAAGGTGATGCCACGCTGTTGACACTCTTCGACGTCATACTTCGGCTGCTCGAGCTCGTAGCGGACGAATTCGAGCCGCGCCCGATCGGAGAAGTCGCGGATGGGGAAGACCGACTTGAAGACTTCCTGCAGGCCGACGCTCTGGCGCTGCTCCGGCACGTCATCCATCTGCAGGAAGTGGTCGTACGAGCTTTTCTGCACCTCGATGAGGTTGGGCATCGGCGCCACCTCGGGAATGCGCCCGAAGCTCTTGCGGATGCGCTTGCGACCCGTGAACGACTTAGCCATGGATGTTCCTCACCTTTGAACGGCTGCGCGCCCCCGCGGTGGGCGCACGATGAAACCTGACACGACAAACCACCGCGTCGACGCGCCACAGCGGCAGCGCATCGCACACAGCACTCGGCACCGGACGGCGCGCGAGCCGCGCGCCCCGGCAGGAAACCCGGCGGCCGGACGCAGTTCGGGCGCAACCGCCCGGCGCGTCCGGCAACCTCATCATCGGCAGCTTACTTGACCTCGACAGTCGCACCCGCCTCTTCGAGCTGCTTCTTGATCTTCGCCGCCTCGTCCTTGTTGACGCCCTCTTTCACCGGCTTCGGCGCGCCCTCGACCAGGTCTTTCGCCTCCTTGAGGCCGAGACCGGTGATTGCGCGCACCTCCTTGATGACGTTGATTTTCTTCTCGCCGGCAGCGCCCAGGACGACGGTGAACTCCGTCTTCTCCACCGCCGCCGCGGGCGCACCGCCCGCGGCCACGCCGGCGGCGGCGGCCACCGCGACCGGCGCCGCCGCCGATACGCCCCACTTCTCCTCGAGCTTCTTCGACAGCTCCGCCGCCTCGATGACGGTCAGCGCCGAGAGCTCGTCGACCAGCTTATTCAGATCAGCCATGATGTTTGCACTCCTGGGAACTTTGACAAGGGTTTCACTGCGTCAGGCGGCCTCGCCCTTCTTCGCATGGGCGGCAAGCACGCGGGCGATCTGCCCGCCCGGCGCCTGCAGCACCGCGGCCACTCGCGTCGCCGGGGTCTGCAGCAAGCCGAGCAGTTTTGCCCGGAGCTGATCGAGTGACGGTAAGGTAGCGAGGGATTTCACTCCCTCGGCGTCGAGCTGCTGTTCGTTGAGGCCACCGCCCACGATGCGCAACTTGTCGTTCTTGTTGGCGAACTCGACGGCTACCTTCGCCGCGGCCACCGGATCGCGCGAAAAGGCAATCGCGGTCGGTCCGGTGAACATCGGCGAGAGTCGCTCGAATTTCGTGCCTGCGAGAGCGCGGCGCGCGAGCCGGTTCTTCGTCACCTTGAAGCTGGCCCCGGCTGCCCGCATCTGGCGGCGCAGGTCCGTCACCTCCTCCACCGTCATCCCCGACTGGTGGGTGATGACGACGCAAGCGGTGTCCGACAGAGCCTGCTGCAGCGAGGTGACCAGCTTCTCTTTTTGTGACCGGTCCACTCTCCGTCTCCACTGGTGGTCCCCTTGCGGGGACCGGTTGCACGAGGGCACCGAAGTGCCCGGGTTCGCCTGTCCCAGAAGTCGGTCCCCTTGGGGCAAAACCCCGCGGGTCTCGATCTCCCGTCTCATGCCGGCGCCCCGGAGGGCCTTAGGCCGACCTTGCGGCCGGCACCTGCAATCTCGGACAGGGGCGGGAGGATCCGGCTCCCCGAAGGGAGGCCCGACCTTCCCTACGCCTTCCCCGCCGTTCCCGGCGGAAAAGGCGATCTCTTATGCCAGGCCGGTCATCCGGCGAGGCCCTGAATCTCCAATTTGAGGCCCGGCCCCATGGTGGAGCTGAGGCTCACCTTCTTGATGAAGGTGCCTTTGATGCCGGTCGGCTTGGCGCGGCTGATGGCGCCAACGAACGCCTGCACGTTCTCCAGGATCGCCGTCTCGCTGAAGCTCGCCTTGCCGACCCCGGCCTGGACGATGCCGGCCTTCTCGGCGCGGAACTCGACCTGACCGCCCTTCGCCGCTTTCACGGCTTCGGCGACATTGGTCGTGACCGTGCCGAGCTTGGGGTTCGGCATGAGGCCGCGCGGCCCCAGAACCCGGCCGAGGCGCCCGACCAGCGCCATCATGTCGGGGGTGGCGATGCAGCGGTCGAAGTCGATCGTGCCGCCTTGCACTTTTTCGGCGAGATCCTCGGCGCCCACGATATCAGCACCCGCCGCTTTCGCTTCCTCCGCCCGCGGCCCCTTGGCAAAGACGGCGACGCGCAGCGACTTGCCGGTGCCATGCGGCAGCATCACGGTGCCGCGGAGGTTCTGCTCCGCCTTGCGCACGTCGATATTGAGGTTGAGCGACAGCTCGATGGTCTCATCGAACTTGGCCGTGGCGCGGCTCTTCACCATCTTCACCGCCTCGGCGAGGGGGTAGAAGCGGTTGCGGTCGATGCCCTCGGCCGCCTTCACGATGCGCTTGCCGTTGCGTGCCATGGCGCTACTCCACTACCTCGAGGCCCATGGACCGCGCCGAGCCGGCGATCATGCGGCAGGCGCCGTCGAGGTCCTTCGCGTTCAGATCCTTCATCTTCTTCTGCGCGATGTCGCGAATCTGCGCCATCGTCACCTTGCCCACGGTGCCCTTGCCGGGGGTCTGCGCGCCCTTCTCGATTCCCGCCGCCTTCAGCAGGAAGTAGGAATTGGGCGGCGACCTCATGATGAAGGTGAAGGTGCGGTCGGCATAGGCGGTGATGGTGACGGGGATCGGCATCCCCGGCTCCAGGCCCTGGGTCTGGGCGTTGAACGCCTTGCAGAACTCCATGATGTTGAGGCCGCGCTGGCCGAGCGCGGGCCCGATCGGCGGCGACGGATTCGCCTTGCCGGCGGGCACTTGCAGCTTGATGAAGCCTACGATTTTCTTCGCCATTCTCTATCCCTCACTCGGGCGCGCGGTCACGGCGTTGGCTTGCCTCCCGCACTCATGTCCATTGCCGCAGGCGGCGAGCCGCCACACCAACCCTCGCCGCTTGCAGCAACCACTAGATCTTTTCGACCTGCGAATACTCCAGCTCGACCGGGGTGGCGCGGCCGAAGATAGACACCGCCACTTTGAGCCGCGCCTTCTCCTCGTCGACCTCCTCGACGAAGCCGTTGAACGAGGTGAAGGGGCCGTCGCTGACGCGTACCTGCTCGCCCACCTCGAAGGTGATCGACGGCTTCGGTCGCTCGATCCCCTCCTGCACCTGTCGCATGATCCGCGACGCCTCGGCCTCGCTGATCGGGACCGGCTTGCCGCGGCCGCCGCCGCCCAGGAAACCCGTCACCTTGGGGGTGTTCTTCACCAGGTGCCAAGTCTCGTCCGTCATGTCCATCTTCACCAGGACATAGCCCGGGAAGAACTTGCGCTCGGCGCTCACCTTGGCGCCGCGCTTCACCTCGACGACTTCCTCGGTCGGCACCAGCACCTCTTCGAACTTGTCGGCCACGGCCTTCTGCTCCGCCTGCTCGCGGATCGACTGGGCGACCTTCTTCTCGAAGCCCGAATAAACGTGGATTACGTACCATTTCGCCGCCATGACATCAGGCTCCGATGCCGAGAACGAGGCGCACGAGATGGCCAAGCCCGAGATCGACGAGGAAAAAGAACAGCGCCGCGGCCACGACCATGAGCAAGACCATGAGCGTGGTAACGCCTGTTTCCTTCCGCGTCGGCCAAGTGACCTTGCCCACCTCCTGGCGGACTTGCCGCAGAAATTCTACCGGACTGCCGATTGCCATGATGTTCCGTCGAAACGCCCTATATAGCGCCCGGCGACGCCGAAAGAAAGAGCAACGTTGGGGCGATGGCAGGAGTGGAGGGGCTCGAACCCCCAACCCCCGGTTTTGGAGACCGGTGCTCTACCAATTGAGCTACACTCCTATTTATCGCCGCGGGCCGTGAGCCGCCACGCCAACCCTCAGGGCCCGCGGCGGGGGAAATTTCCCCCGCTACTTCAAGATTTTGGCGACGACGCCGGCGCCCACCGTGCGGCCGCCTTCGCGAATGGCAAAGCGCAGACCCTCGTCCATGGCGATGGGCGCGATCAGCTCCACCTCCATCTGCACGTTGTCCCCCGGCATCACCATCTCCGTGCCTTCCTTCAGCTTCACCGTCCCGGTCACGTCCGTCGTCCGGAAATAGAAC
>DASQSR010000220.1:0-2679 GCA_035642295.1 Allostellaceae bacterium
AGGTTGAAGCGCTGGAACACCATGCCGACATCGCGGCGCTGGCGCGCGATGTTGCGCGCGCGGTCCGGCACCATCTTGCCATTGCGCGGACGGTAGCCGATGAAATGCCCGTTGACGCGGATCACGCCCTGCTGGATCGTCTCGAGGTGGTTGAGGCAGCGCACGAAGGTGGTTTTGCCCGAGCCCGAAGGGCCGATGATCACCACCGTCTCGCCGCGGCGTACCGAGAGCGAGACGCCGTCCAGCACCTTGCTGGTACCGAACCATTTATGGACGTCGACCGCTTCGACGACGACCTCGTCGCCGGCGTCGGGCGCGGCGCCGGCAGCCTTGGGCCGCGTCGCGGCGAAGCTGCCCCTCATTGCGATCCCGCATTCATGAGGTTGCGAAGCGCGAAGCGCCGCGGACGCAAGGCGACCGCGCCGGCGCCATCGCGCGACGGGGTCACAAAGCGCGCCTCGATGCCGCGCTGCACCAGGCCCCAGAGGGTCGTGAGCGTGAGGAAATAGAGCCCGACCACCGTATAGAGCTCGAAGGTGCGGAAGGTCGCAGAGTTGATCGACTCGGTGATCAGCAACAGCTCCGGCACGCCGATGATGCTCACCAGCGTGCTGTTCTTCAGCATGATGTTGAACTGGTTGCCGAGCGGCGGCACGATCAGCCGCAGCGCCTGCGGCAGGATGATGCGCCGCATCAGCAGCCCGCGCGTCATGCCGAGCGAGCTCGCGGCTTCGGCTTGGCCATGATCGACCGAGGCGATGCCCGCCCGGATGATCTCCGCCATATAGGCGCCCTCGTTGAGGCTGAGGGCAAGGATGCCCGCCTGGACATTCCCGGCGATGAGCAGGAAGCCGATATGCATATCGTGGAAGCGCAGAATGTCGGCGGCGGCGAGGCCGGTATAGATGAAGACGATCTGCACCAGGAGCGGCGTCCCGCGCATGATCCAGACATAGAATCGGGCCGCCATCTGCAGCGGGCGAAAGGTGGAGAGCCGCGCCAACGCCGCCCCCAGCCCCAGCGCCGTGCCGATGAGCTGCGACACGACGCTGAGGACGACGGTGAGCAGGAGCCCGTTCAGATAGACCGAGCTCGGCTCGAGCAGATACTGCCAGAAGAACGACCAATCAAACGACATTGCGGCCTATTGGTCCTGCGGCAGCTCGTCCTGCCCGATGTCCCACTTGACCAGGATCTTATGGTAGGAGCCGTCCTTGCGCATGTCGGCGAAAGCCGCCGCCATCGCCTTCTGCAGCTGGGTCTCGTCCTTGCGGAGGCCGATGCCGGTCAGGATCTTGTAATAGGGCTGGCCGCCGGTGGCGAAGAGCTCCGGCTCCTTGTGCACATAATAGGCCGCCGCTTCGAAGGCGACGCCATAGGCGACCACCTGGCCGAATTGCAGCTGCTGCAGCGCCGCGGTGTTCTCCGGGAACATGACCATGTCGATCGGGGTCTTGCCCGCGGCCTTGAGCTCGGTGTTCTCGTCCTCGAGAAGGTTGGTGGCCGTCGTGCCGGTGACCGCTGCGACCTTCTTGCCCGAGAGGTCGGCGAGCCCGTCGATGCCCGTCGTCCCTTTCTTCAGCAGGAGGACCTCGTGCGAATACATGTAGGGGACGAAATTGATCACCTTCTCGCGCGCCGGCTTGATGAACAGCTGCGAGATGATCGCGTCGCAATGGCCGGCCAGCAGCGCCGGGATCAACCCGGCGAAGGGCATGTTGTTGAACTCGGCCTTGACGCCGAGGCGGCTGGTGATGCCCTCCGCCAGCTCGACGTCGGAGCCGACCGGCTTCTCGGAGGCGTCCATGAACTCGACCGGCGGCAGGTCGATGAAGCTGCAGAAGGTGATCTTGCCGGCCTTTGCCACGTCGGGCGGCAGCAGCGGCGAAGGCGCGGCCTGCGCCGGCGCCAGTGCGCAAGGTGCGGCCAGCGCGGCCAGGAGAACAGCCAAGGAGCGGCCCGCGCGCCACGCACCGCGCTGCCGGCGTCCGTTTGCCCCGGACGGATTGCTGCTATTTTTCATGGCGTCGCTTTCAGGAAAATGTCGGAAGAAGGGCGATCCGCGAGGATTGCAGCGGGCGGGTCGCGCGGCCTCCGCGCGACCCTTCGCCTATGCAGCAAAGCCCATGCCACGGCAGCCCTCGGCGGTTTTCGGCGGAATCCCCCGAAAAGGCCCGGCCACTGCGCCCAATTCCAAGACAGGTGAACAATTTACGGGCATTCCTCGACCGTCCGCGCCGGCCCGTCAGGCCTCCGGCTGAGGCCTATGCTGCGGTGCCGAAGCCTAGGATTGGCGGCGGCGCAGCACGTGGCTGTGCGCCGCGGCGTAGAGGCGGCTCTCGGTGAAATCCGGCGATGCCAGAACGCGGCCCACCAGGATGAGCGCGGTGCGCGTGATGCCCGCCGCCTTCACCTGGTCGCGCAAACTCGCGAGCGTGCCGCGCAGGATCTTCTGATCCGGCCAGCTCGCGCGCCACACCACCGCCGCGGGGCAATCGGCGCCGTATAGCGGCACGAGCTCGCGCACCACCTTGGCCAAATTGTTGATCGAGAGATGCAGCACCAAGGTGGCGCCGCTGCGCGCGAGCGTCGCGAGCTCCTCGCCCGGCGGCATCGGCGAGGCGCGCACCGCGGTCCGCGTCAGGATCACTGTCTGCGCCAGCTCGGGCAAGGTCAGCT
>DASQSR010000221.1:0-19142 GCA_035642295.1 Allostellaceae bacterium
CGAGGCGCTGCCCGAGCATGGGCGGCCGCGCGGCCTTGCGCTCGATCCGCCGCGGCCCCAGCCGAGCTGGGAGGAGGCCGACCGGCTCGGGCTGCTGCTCACGCAGCAGGGCGCCGTGTCGCCGGGCGAATGCGAGCAGCGCGGCTTCATGGTGAGGCGCGCCGTCATCGGCCGCGTCGCCGATTCCATGGCGAACCTGGTGGCGAAGACACGCGGCATCGACCGCTCGGCCGAGCGCGTCGGCGATGCCGCGCTCGAATACCGCCTCATCTACCGCGCGACGCCGCGCCAGGGCGATCTCCTCGCCCTGCGTGCCGGCGTCAAGTCGATCGGCGGCAAAACCTTCACCTGGGTGCATTGGCTCTTCGATCGCGAGTCCGGCGATGCGGTCGCCACCACCGAGGCGGTCGTCGTCGCCTTCGATCTCGCCGCGCGCAAGGCGATCGAGATCGGGCCGGAGCTGCGCGAGCGCCTCGGCCGGTTCCTGGTGCCGGCGCTCTCGGTGTGACGGCAATGCCGCGGCGCGGTCGCGGTTAAGGCGCGTTAACCGCAAGGCCCGTTTGATTCAGATCAAGGCGCTCCGCCGCGGCCGCGCTTACGGTCATGCCGTACCTCTCCCGTCAGGTATTGAACTTGACGCCGCTTCCCCTCGTTGGCGTCGCGGGGCGCTCCGGTCTGCCGGAGCGCCTCGATTTTCCCGCTTCTGGCTCCGCCCGGCCGCGGCTATCCTGGAACGATGCCCCAGGGAGGGGAGCCATGACCGAAGCCTTCATCTACGACGCCGTTCGCACGCCGCGCGGCCGCGGCAAGGCATCGGGCGCGCTGCACGGCGTGACCCCGATCGCCCTCGCCGTCACTGCGCTCGCGGCGCTGCGCGACCGCAACCGGATCGATACGGCGGCGGTGGACGACGTCGTGCTCGGGTGTGTCGAGCCGGTCGCCGAGCAGGGCGCCGACATCGCGCGCGTTGCCGCGCTCGAGGCGGGCTATGCCGAGACCACCGCTGGCGTGCAGATCAACCGCTTCTGCGCCAGCGGCCTCGAAGCCTGCAACATGGCGGCGGCGCAGGTCATGTCCGGCCAGAGCGACATGGCGATCGGCGGCGGCGTCGAAAGCATGAGCCGGGTGCCGATGGGCGCTTCGGGCGGCGCTTGGGCGATGGACCCCGCGGTCGCCTTCCATACCTATTTCGTGCCCCAGGGCATTTCCGCCGATCTCGTCGCTACCAAATACGGCATGAGCCGCGCCGACGTCGATGCCTACGCCGTCGAGAGCCAGAAGCGTGCGGCGCGCGCCTGGGCGGAAGGGCGCTTCGCCGGCTCGGTGGTGCCGGTGACGGATCTGAACGGTATGACGGTCCTCGACCGCGACGAGCACCTCCGCGCCGACACCACCATGCAGTCGCTGGCATCGCTCGAGCCCTCCTTCGCCAAGAGCGGCGAGGCGCTCGGCTTCGATGCGGTGGCGATCCGGCGCTATCCCGAGATCGAGCGCATCAACCACGTGCACCATGCCGGCAATTCCTCGGGTATCGTCGACGGCGCCGCCGGGGTGCTGATCGGCAACAAGGCGACCGGCGAGCGGCTCGGCCTGGCGCCGCGCGCGCGCATCCGCGCCTTCGCTTCGATCGGGTCGGAGCCGACGATCATGCTCACCGGCCCGTCCTTCGCCGCCGAGAAAGCGCTGAAGCGCGCCGGCATGAGCGCCGGCGACATCGATCTCTACGAGCTCAACGAGGCCTTCGCCGCGGTGGTGCTGCGCTTCATGCAGGCGCTCGACATCCCGCATGGCAAGATCAACGTCAATGGCGGCGCGATCGCCATGGGTCATCCGCTCGGCGCCACCGGCGCGATGATTCTCGGCACGCTGCTCGACGAGCTCGAGCGCACCGGCAAGGGAACCGGGCTCGCGACGCTCTGCGTCGGCGCCGGCATGGGCACCGCCACCATCATCGAGCGCGTTTAGGAGCGGCCTCATGATCGAGTACGAGGTCGGCGCCGACGGCATCGCCGTCATCGCCTGGAACATGGCCGACCGGCCCATGAACCTGCTCAACGAGGAATCGGTGGAGCGCTTCGCCGCGGCCGTTCGGCGCGCGATCGAGGACACCGCGGTAAAGGGCGTCGTCGTCACCTCGAGGAAGCACGACTTCCTCGCCGGCGCCGATCTGACGCGGCTCGGCCGCGGCGTGGACGCCGCCGGCCTCGGCGCGTCGACCGCGCGCTTCCACGCGCTGCTTCGCGCTGTCGAGAAGAGCGGCAAGCCGTTCTGTGCCGCGCTCAACGGCACCGCGCTCGGCGGCGGCTTCGAGATCGCGCTCGCCTGCCATCACCGTATCGCCGCCGCCGATGACGCGATCCGCATCGGACTGCCCGAAGTGACGCTCGGCCTCATGCCCGGCGGCGGCGGCACGCAGCGCCTGCCACGGCTCATCGGCATCCGCAGCGCGCTGCCGCTGCTGCTCGAAGGGCGGAAGCTCGACCCGCATAAGGCGCTCGCCGCCGGCCTCGTCGACGAGGTGGTGCCGCCGGCGCTGCTCCTCGCCGCGGCGCGGCGCTGGCTCCTCACCGAAGGGCCGGCGAATGCGGCGCAACCTTGGGACCGCAAGGGCTTCCGCATTCCCGACGGCGGCGTCCATTCGCCCAAGGGGCAGGAGACCTTCGTCGCCGGCAATGCGCTGCTGCACGCCAAGACCTTCGGCAACTATCCGGCGCCGCGCCACATCGCCTCGGCGGTCTATGAAGGTCTCATCACCGATTTCGACACCGGGCTCAAGATCGAGACCCGGTACTTCGTCCATTGCGCGCTGTCGCCCGCGGCGCGCAACATGATCCGCACGCTGTTCTTCTCGATCGGCGAGGCCGGCAAGCTGGCGGCGCGGCCGAAGGACGTGCCGGAGCAGCGCTACCGCCGCATCGGCGTCCTTGGCGCCGGCATGATGGGCGCCGGCATCGCCTATGTCAGCGCTCTGGCGGGGCTCGAGGTGGTGCTGATCGACACCTCGCCGGCGCAGGCGGAGAAGGGCAAGGCCGCGGCGCAGCGCCTACTGCAGCGGCGCGTCGAGCAGCGGCGGTTGAGCGAGGCCGAGCGCGACGCGGCGCTGGCGCGCATCGTCCCGACGACGCGTTTTGCCGATCTCGCCGGCGCCGAGCTGGTGATCGAGGCGGTGTTCGAGGATCGCCGGGTCAAGGCCGCGGTGACGCGCGAGGCCGAGGCGGTTCTGGCGGCGGATGCGATCGTCGCCTCCAACACGTCGACCTTGCCGATCACCGGCCTCGCCGAGGCGAGCCAGCGGCCGCAGAACTTCATCGGCCTCCATTTCTTCTCGCCGGTCGAGCGCATGCCGCTGGTCGAGATCATCCGCGGCCGGCTGACCGCGGACGCGACGCTCGCCCGCGCCATGGATTTCATCCGGCGCATCGGCAAGACGCCGATCATCGTCAATGACAGCCGCGGCTTCTATACCAGCCGCGTCTTCGGCACCTATGTCGGCGAAGGGCTGGCGCTCCTCGCCGAAGGCGTGCTGCCGGCGCTCATCGACAATGCCGGCCGCCATGCCGGCATGCCGGTGGGGCCGCTGGCGCTCGCCGACGAGGTCTCGCTCGAGCTCATGCACAAGGTGCGGCAGCAGACCAGAGCCGATCTCGGCGGCGAGGCGCGCGGCGACGCGGCCGCGACGGTGATCGAGCGCATGGTCGAGAAGCTCGGCCGCATCGGCCGCAAGGCGGGGAAGGGCTTCTACGATTACCCTGCCGAGGGCGGCAAGCGGCTCTGGCCGGGCCTCGCCCAGCATTGGCCGCCGGAGGCAACGCAGCCCGATGTCGAGGAGGTGAAGCGCCGCCTCCTCTACATCCAGTCGGTCGAGACGGCGCGCTGTCTCGAGGAGAAGGTGGTGCTCGATCCCCGCGACGCCGATGTCGGCGCCGTTCTCGGCTGGGGCTTCCCCGCCTATCTCGGCGGCACCGTCAGCCAGATGCACAGCATCGGGCTCGAGCGCTTCGCCGCCGCCTGCGAGGCGCTGGCGCAGCGCCATGGCGAGCGCTTCGCGCCGCCGGCGCTGCTGCGCGAGATGGCCGCGGCGGGAAAGTCGTTCTACCCCGCGTGATCCGCGCGCGGCTCAGGGCGCTTTCGGCAGGCCCTTCACCCGGTTGAGGCTGGCGCCGTCGAAATTGGCCCCGTCGAGCGTGGCGCCGGTAAAGGTGGCGCCGTCGAGCCGCGCCTGCTGGAGCTGCGCGCCGGTGAGGTCGGCCTTGGTGAAATCCGCGCCGACGAGGTTGGCGCGGCGCAGATTGGCGCCCGCGAGGTTGGCGCCGACGAAGCGCGCGTGCTCGCCATTGGCCGGGAAGTCGGCATGATGCGCGCCGACATCGACAAGCGCGCCGAGCCGCGCGCCGGCGAGGTTCGCGGCGTTGAAGCAGGCGCGCCGCAGCGTCGCGCCGCGGAGATCGGCACGGACGAGCGTCGCGTGGCGCAGATCCGCCGAGGTGAGATCGGCCATGGCGAGGAGCGCCTCGGACAGATCGGCGCCGCTGAGCTTGGCGCCGGGAAGCAGCGCCATCATCAGCCGCGCCTGCGCCAGCGGGTGGTCGGTGAGATCGACCTTGGCGAGCAGCGCGCGCTTTCCCGTCTGCCCCTGGCTGTCGAGCCAAAGCGAATGCTGCAGCAGCGTCTCGGCGATCTCCTCCTCGCTGCGCACCGTTTCCGGCGTGCGGATCGCCTTGGCGAGTTCGATCAGCGCGAACGCCTCGGGGTCGAGCACGGCATCGCTGACATCGGCGCCTTCGAGATCGGCGCCGCGGAGATTGGCGCCGGTGAGCACGGCGGAATGGAAGGTGGCGCCGGCGAGCTTCGCCTGGGCGAAGTTGGCGCCTTCGAGGATGGCGCCGGTGAAGTTGGCGCGGCGCAGATCGGCGCCTTCGAGGTTGCTGTCGCGCATCGCCGCATCGGTGAAGTCGGCGCGGAGCTGGTAGGACTTGCCTTGCGGCAGCGGCGTCGTATCGGCCACGTCGCCATCGCCGCCCAGCGGCTCGCGCAGGCTGCGCACGATCTGCGCGTGGCGCTCTTCGTAGAGCACCAGCGTCGCCTCGCGCAGATCCGCCTCCGCCAGCACGCTGCGATTCATCTCGGCGCCGCGGAAGCAGCTGCCGCGCATGTCGGCCCGGGTCATGTTGGCGCCGTCGAGATTCGCCTGGCGCAAATCCGCGAGCGAGAGCTGGGCGCGGCAGAGGCTCGCCGCGGCGAGGTTCGCCCGGCGCAGCCGCGCGCCGATCAGCTCGGCATCGGAGAGATCAGCGCCGGCGAGGTCGCCGTCGCTGAGATCGGTGTAGCTGAGCAAGGCGCGGCGGCCGCCGGGCTTGCGGGCGAGAAATCGCTCGTGGAGCTGGACGATCGCCTCGAGCGCCTCGGGACTCAAGCGCATCCAACTCTCCGAATCATCCGGGTTATCAGCCGACATGTACCCCGCTAATACCCGGGCAAACTTAATAAAGAGCTACGGAGGAGCCGCGAAGTCTTTGATCTCCCTAGCGGGATACTGGCGTGAAGCGGCTCTTGCCGTGTTATGGCAAATTTGTGGCCTATTGTCGCAGTTGTCGCTCTTCTAGCCATGGTAGCGAAGCACCCAACTGCCGCGGGCGGGCCCGCGTCAGGACAGCTGGAGGCCGGCCGGGCCGCCGCGCGGCGAGAGGATGCGTTCGCCGAGTGTCTCGGCCCTGTGGTCCTCGGCCGGCGAGGGCGGGACCGAAGGCGCGATCGGCAGGCGGAGCGTGAAGCAGGAGCCTTGGCCCGGCTCGCTTTCGACGGTGATGCCGCCGCCCATGAGCTGCGCCAGGCGCTGGCTGACGGCGAGGCCCAGCCCGGTGCCGCCATACTTGCTGGCGGTGACGGCATCGGCCTGGGTGAAGGCGGTGAACAGCTTGGCGAGCGCCCGCGCGTCGATGCCGATGCCGCTGTCGGCGATGGCGATGCTGATCCGGTCGCCCTCGCGCGCGGCGCTGACGCCGATGCGGCCGTTCTTGGTGAACTTCGCCGCGTTGCCGACGAGGTTCAGCACGATCTGGCGCAGCTTGGTGGCATCGGCGGTGATGGTTCCGAGATCGGCGGCATAGCGCGTCTCGAGGCGGTTGCCGTTGCTCTCGACCAGCGGCAGCACCGTGGCGACGACGTCGTCGAGGAAGCTGCCGAGCTCGATCGGACTCGCCGCCATTTCCATGCGCCCGGCCTCGATCTTGGACAGGTCGAGCACGTCGTTGACCAGCGCCAGCAGGTGGCGGCCGGCGCTGTGGATGCGGCGGAGATCGCCGATCAGCGTCTCGTCGCTGCCCGCCGCCGCCGCGTCCTCGAGCAGCATCTCGCTATAGCCGATGACGGCGTTGAGCGGCGTGCGCAGCTCGTGGCTCATGTTGGCGAGGAATTGCGACTTGGTGCGGTTGGCCTCCTCGGCGCTGTCCTTGGCGGCTTTGAGGCCGTCGACCAGCGCCGCGTTCTCGAGCTGGAGGCGGATCGCGCCGGTGATGCTGCGGTTGAAGCCGTGGGCGGCGCGGGTGATGAGGGCGATATAGGCGAAGGTGACGCAGCCGAAGAGAATCGAGCTCGGCGTGCCGTGCACGAAGGACGCCGTCGCGATCGGCAGCGTGCAGCCGAGGAGATAGCCGCAATGCGCGCGCAGATGCGCCGAATAGAAGATCGTGCCCGCCGCCAGCATGCTGGCCAGGATCAGCAGCACGACGCCGCGAATATCCGCATCGCGGACGAGATAGAAGCTGAGGCCGAAGAGCCCCCACAGCACGCCGCTCGCGGTGATGCTGAGGGTCAGCGGCCGATCCCAGCGCATCACGTCCGCATCGCTCGTTTCGCTGCGGCGGAAGCGGTACCAGAGCGCGAGGCGGAGCGTGGTCAGCCCGAGGATGGCGCTGGCCCAGCCGAGGATCAGCGCATGGTCGAGATCGAGCCAGAGAACGGGAACGGCGAGGCCGGCGGTGAGAATGATGCCCAGCAGCGTCACCGGGGGCAGAGCGATGAGCCGCACCTCTGCCGCGTGGATGTTGTGGCGCCAGCGATCCACGAGAGGCCCTCCGCCGCGATCGAATGAGCATAGGGGCCGAGGGTTAACATTTGGTCTAAAAGCGCGGGAAAACGGCGCGGCGCTGCGGCGGCAAGCGCGCGGCGCCGGGGATCGCCGGCCGCCGCGCCTTGTTAACCTCAACGGCCGGCTTCGCCGGCCGGAGGTTCATGCCGCCGCTCGCCCGCTTGCTCCTCGCCGCTGGTCTTGCGCTCGCCGCCGGCGCCGCGCGCGCCCAGGACGTGACCGATGCCGCGGCGGTGCCGCATCTCGCCCCGGCCGACCGCGGGCAATACCGGCAATTCCTCGCGGCGCGCCCGCACAAGGCCTTCGCCATCGGCCCCGACGGGCAATACGGCTGGAGCGCCGGGCGCGACGGCTGGTTCCTCGCCGAGCTCGGCGCCATCTACAACTGCAACCGCGCCGGCAAGGTGCTGTGCGAGGTCTATGCCGTCGACGACGCCGTGACCCTTGCCAGCTACGAGGGCAACGCCGCCGCCTCCGCGGGCTTGCTGCCGCAGCTCCGCGGCCGGCCTCTGGCGGCTTCCTATGCCGGCGAGCTCGACGATGATGGCGTCCCGCCGGCGGCGGCGCTCCGTCCCGGCAACGATCCCGGCCCGACGCCGACGGGCATCCCGGGCGCGCGGCTGATGACGACGCGTTATCTCGCCGCGGCGCTCGCCGGCGCGGCGCCGCCGGTGCTGATCGACGTCGACGATGATGGCGGGCTGCACCACACCCTGCCGCGCGCGCTCTGGCTGCGCGGTGCCGGCGACGATGCCGGGGAGGGGAACGCGGCGCTTGAGGCGCTGCTGAAGGCGCTGCTGGCGCGCCTTGCGCCTCGGCACGAGACGCCGCTCGTCTTCTTCTGCGCTTCGCCGCGCTGCTGGTCCGGCTACAACGCCGCGCGCCGCGCCGTCGGCTTCGGCTATCTCAATGTCTATTGGTACCGCGGCGGCATCGCCGCCTGGGACGATGCCGCGCTGCCCATCGTCCAGGCGGCGCTGGTGGCGCAGCTCTGGTGAGGGCTGGGATCAGGGCTCGGCGGGATGCTCCGGCGCCTCGCCTGCGGTGCCCGGCCGCTGGCGCCGCTCGGCCAGGAACTGGTCGAACTCGGCCTTGTCGCGGGCAAAGCGCAGCCGTTCGAGGAAGGCGTGGAATTCGCGCTGCTCCTCTTCGAGCCGCCGCAGCGTCTGGGCGCGGTAGTCGTCGAAGGCGCGGTTGCCGCTCGACATCGCCGTGGGCTCTCGCCCCCAGCGGCTCCAGCGCCGCTCCATAGGCCCCAGGCCGCCGAGTTCCTGCCAGCGCGCCAGCCGGCGATGATTGCTGCATCCCATGCGTCCGCTCCATAAGAGAAAGGCCAGGGTGGCGAGGCCGAGAGGCCAGAACAGCGCGAAGCCCAGCACCATGAGGGCAATCCAGGCCGGTTTGCCGATCTCGTCCAGCCGCTCCAACACGCCTGCCGCGATGCTCATGGCCGCCTCTATGTAAATGTTATTCACATTCACATAAGGCGTCAACCTGGCGCCGTCAAGAGCCGGCCGGCCGGCCCCCCGCGAGCCCGAGGCCCTGGAGATAGACGAGGACGCCGGCCTCGAGCAGGTCCTCGGGCGACATCGGCAGCGGCCGCGCCGCGGCGCCGCGCGCGAACAGCGCGGCGATGCCGTGGCTCATCGACCAGATATGGAGACTGAGCATCAGCGGCGGCGGCCGCCGTTCCGCCGGCAGCAGCGCGACGATGGCCTCGGCCGCCTCGCGCAGCACGGCGAAGGCGCGCTCGCCGGCCGCTTCCAGCGCGGGATGCCCCGCGTCGCTGAGGCCCGCCTCGAACATCGCCGCATAGAACGCGGGCTCGTCGCGCGCGAAGGCGAGGTAGGCTTTGCCGAGGCGCGTCAGCGCTGCCATCGGCTCCGGCCGTCCCTTGTCCCAGGCGCGCGCCAGCGCCTCGGCGAAGGCCTCGAAGCCGCGGCGCGCGACCTCGGCCAGGAGGTCATCGCGATCGCGGAAATGGCGATAGGGCGCGGCCGGGCTCACGCCCGCGAAGCGCGCCGCGTCGACGAAGCTGAAGCCGAACGGGCCGTATTCGGCGATGAGCGCGCTCGCCGCCGCGACCAGCGCCTCGCGCAGATCCCCGTGATGATAGCCGCGGCGTCCGCCGCGCCCGTGGTGCCACCCCATGTGAAGGGGTTTTACATGAAATCGCGGCCCCGCGCATCGGGCGCCGCGAGGTCAGCGCGTGACGACGACCGGGCAGCCGCAGAGCGGGCAGGTGGCGCTGAGCGAGGTGAGCGCCGGATTCTGCGCCAGCTCGGTGCGCAGCTGCGCCGCCAGCGCGGCGTGATCTGAGGCGAGGCTGCAGCGATCGGCGACGGCAAGGCCCAGCGGGCTCTTGGCGGCGAGGGTCTGCTCCTCGAACGCGCGCGCCGGCACTGCCGCTGCGACCGCGGCAAGCCCGCCGATCCACGCCGCGGTGGAGCGCAGAAGCTGGCGCCGATCCGGCTTGAACTCGGCCACGATAACCTCCGCGGGCAATTCGCTTGGCTCATCATAACCAATCGGCCGGCCGCGGCAATGGCGTCGGCGGCAATATTGCGGCAGGGCGGAACCGTCGTGCGCTCCTCCCGTTTGGAGGCCGTCGTCCTCGCCGCAACGCGCCTGCGCGCCGCGGCAAAGCAAGGAGAGCCCGATGCGCCCAGCGATTGCGCCTCTCGCCGCCGCCCTCATCGGCGCCGGCGTCCTGCTGGCGGCTCCGGCCGCTTCGGCCCAAGGCGGGCCGGACCAGCCGCTTTCCGGTTCAACGGAGATCTCTGACCAGAAGCTCGATGCGACGGCCGCAGCAATGCAGCAGGTGACGGCGCTGCAGCGCAGCTACCAGCAAAAAATCCAGACCGCGGCGCCGGCGGATAAGGAGCGCATCGCCAGCGAAGGCAATGATGCCCTCAAAAAGGCGGTGACCGATCACGGCCTCTCGGTCGAAGAGTACAATTCGATCCTGACGGTGGCGCAGAACGACCCCAATGTCCGCGCCAAGCTCCTCCAGCGCCTGCACCCGCCGCAACAGCAATAGAAGCTGTCAGCTATCAGCCGTCAGCGATCTAACCCACCCCCCAAATCAAAAACCCTCCCCCCTTGAGGGCAGGGCTATCGCATTTGGGCGAAGAGGGAGAGAAGGAAGCGGTCATCCCAGCCAGCGCGTTTGACTTTGCCCCGGATCGATCCTTTGTCGGGATGGAGACGGAGGAGGTTGAGAGCGAGCTTACGCAGCAAGGCGAGATTGGCGGGCCCGTGGTCCTTGCGGTTTCTGGCGCCATCCTCGTTGAAGACGACGTCGAGCACCCAATGGAGCTGGTTTTCGATGGTCCAGTGGGCGCGCGTAGCTCGGAGCAGTTCCTCGGCGGAGAGTTCGCGCGACAGCAGAAAATGGCGAACCAGGCGCTCGGTGCCTTTTCCGGTGATGTGGCGGCGATATTCGATCCGCCCGACGGCCCGGATACCGGGGAATTGGTGGATGACAGCAAGGGTTTCGTCGGGCACCACGACGGCGTGCCGGCTGTCGCTGCGGTCATGGCTCCTGCTCTGCTCGGAGGCGAGCTTGTCGGGTTGCGCCCCGGCGGCAATCGCGCGCTCGGCATCGGCCAGCAGGGCGGCCTGGTTTTCCTTGAGAACCAGGACGTATTCGGCGCCGCTGTCGAGCACCGCCCGGGCCATGGCTTTATGGCAATGCAGCGCGTCGGCGGTGACGATGCAGCCCTTGAGCGACAGCAGCTTGAGGATTTCGAGCGCTGCGGCCACCTCGTTACGGTTGGGGGCGATCCGCTGCGCCAGGAGGAGGCGCTGCTCGGCTGCCCAGACATTGACGAGCTGCAGCGGGGTCGTGCGCCCGCCGCGTTCGAAGGCGCCACGCACCGCCTTGCCATCGATCGCGACAACCCCTGCCAGCTCCTTAGCAAAACTCGCCATGAAGCGCCGAAAGGCAGCTTCGAACGCCTCCGGCTCCAGAAGCCGGAACAGCCGGCTGAACGTGTCATGGCTCGGAATGCCGTGTTCCAGCCGGAGAAACTGCCGCAGCAGGCCTTCCTTCGACTGGCCGAACAGCGCCATCTCGGCACAACTTTCTGCCCCGCACAGAACGGCGGCCAGCGCAACCACCAGCAGCTCAAGCAGGTCGTGTCGTGCATTCGCCGCTCGCGGATCCGACAAATCCGCGAACACCGCGATAAAATTCTCCATCGACCCCTCCACCTGCCGGAGAGACCTAAAGAATCTATCCCAGCGTCGCGCGCAACAGCCATCCTCGCGTCATATGCGATTCCCCTGCCCTTGAGGGGGAGGGTAGGGAGGGGGGAACCCTCGCTGCCTCCAACAGTCGCGCGCCGCAGACACTCACACTCAAAAACTGACAGCTGACGGCTGAAAGCTAATAGCTGACAGCTCTCTTCACAGCGCCGGCGTGACGCCCCAGGCTTCGCTCGGCGAGGCCCGGCGGCGCGCCCTGAGCGCGTCACCGCGCAGCTCGAAGCCGGGGCCGACGACGCGGATCACGCAAAACCCGGCTCGCACCAGCTCGCACGCATTGGCGACGGCCAGCTGCTTATCCGGGAATGAGACCGGAAGGGTCAAGCTCGTGCCGGCCTGGTCACACTCGATCGTATACATGCTCTTCCCCCCGCGACCGAAGCAGTCCGGAATGGCGAAGGCTAACATGGGGAGGGGCGCCGCACAGCCGCATCGCGCGCCTTATCCACCGCGTCCCCCGCCTTATCCACAGAAATCTATCCATAGTGCGCGCCGCATCTTCGCGTGTCGCGAACGTGTCTTCGCCGTGGGCTCGCGTTTCGGAAGGCATTCCTGCGTCCGCCGCGGCATCTGCGCGCCCCGCGACGGCGCCTCGATCCCCGTCGCGCTGCGCCGTGGTGCCAACGCGCCACGATGATGCGAGGGCGACGCGACGCCGGGAGCTATGGCTAACGGAAGATTTACCTCTCGCCGCCAGTCTCGCTCTCGACGCCGGCGCCGGTGGTTTGGCGCATGGCGGCTCAACGTTTCTGGTTGTTGCGATGACCTTCTCTGTCGAACTCGCCGCCGTGCCTTTCCTCGCCAATGGCGCCGGCGTCGTCGGCATCGTTCTGGGCGCGTCCTGGGCGCTGCTCAACCGCCGCTCGACGATCCTCGTCTGCCAGACCGTCGGCGCGCTGTGCTTTGCGCTGCACTTCTTCCTGCTGGGCGCGACGATCGGTGCCGTCACCTGCCTTGCCGGCGCGGTGCAGAGCGTCGCGGCGCGCCTGCCGCTCGCCGGCCGCGCGCGGATCGCGCTCTATGGCGCCACCCTCGTCCTCGCCGGTGCCGTCACCCTGGCGGCGGGGCGCGGCGTCCCGTCGCTGCTGGCGCTGTTCGCCCTCGGCTGGGCCACCATCGGCCGGGTGCAGGACGACACGCAGCGCATGCGCCTTGCCTTCCTCGCCTCGACCGGCGCCTGGGCCGTGCACAATTTCCTCGTCGGCTCCATCGTCGGCAATGTCAGCGACGCGCTGACATCCGCCGGTATTCTCGCCGGCCTCTGGACGCATCGCCGCCGGCAGCGTCGCCTGCCGCTGCTCGCGCCGCGCCCCGCTCGGGCGTGAGCCTCATCGCGGCGGCTCAGCAGTCGCCGCCGATGATCGCGCGATAGGTTTCGGCGATGAGTTCGTCGACCAGCGCCGGCGGCTTCTCGCGCCGCTGGAGATGCGGCTTCACCGCGGCGATCGGCACTTCGGCGAGGGCAAAGGCGGCGCGGCGGCGCTGCGCCGGGCCGGTGCGCCCGAACTTCCGGCGCGCAAAGCGCTCGAGGCACGCCTCGAGGCGCTCCGTCTGCGCCGCGACGCCGCGTTTCAGCGCCGCCGGCCAGTCGCCCTGCACGAAATCCTCGCGGCTGTAGAGCAGCAGCAGCCGCGCATCGTCGAGATGGCGCCGCGACCATGCCGGCGTGTGCAGCGCTGCGCCGAGCCCGTCACCCGCCTCGATCGCGGCGATGAACCCCTCCTGAAACGCCAGCGCCGTGGCGAGCCACAGCTCGCCGAGCAGCGCGTCGCGCGAGGCAAAGCGGTAATAGAACGAGCCCTTCGGCGCATCGAGCCGCTGCGTGATCGCATCGACCGTCACCGCTGCCGGCCCATGCTCCGCCGCCAGCGCGCGCGCCGCGGCGAGGAAGCCGGCGGCATCGAAGCTCGCTCGCGCCATCGTTCTAGACTATAGGGTCTAGACTCTGCAGTCAACATGCGCTATGGAATCGCGGGCGCGACCCCGCGAAGGGAGGCTCCTCATGTCGGACGTGGAACACGGGCGCGACGCCGCGGTCGGCCGGCTGCTCGCCGGCGCCGCGCAGGCGATCGCCGGCGTGCGCTATTGCTGGCTGGTGACCGGCCCCGGGGCCGGCATCGCCGCGCGGCCGATGGGCCGGCTGCCGCGCGCCCCCGGCGACGACGATTGGACCATCCGCTTCGTCGTCGACGACCGCTCGCGCAAGGTCGCCGACATTGGGCGCGATGCCGCCGTCGCCGTCATCTTTCAGCGCGCGGCCGACGACGCTTATGTCGCCGCCTCCGGCCGGGCGGCGCTGCGCCCCGGCGCGGCCGAGGACGGCCGCCTCTGGAAACCCGCCTACGACGCCTATTTCCCCACCATCGCCGACCGCGCGCACGCCGCCTTCCTCGAGCTCGCCGCCGAACGCCTCGAGCTCTGGATCCGCGGCGTCACCCCCGAGCCTTTCGGCCTCCGCCCGACCTGTCTTGCCCGTCCGCCCGGCGGCGCCTGGCGACTGCTCTCCGCGCCGGGCGCCGGGTGATCCCTGCGCTCGGGCGTCGTGCGATCGATGGCATTATCTCTGGCCGTCCCCCCGCGAGAGCGCTAGGTTATCCACACAACTTGCAAATCTCTTTGACTCGATACTATTCCACCGTCCCCGCGTCGGCGGGGGCAGAGTGACGCGCGCTCCGGTCATCGCGTTTATCGCAGCGGTTGCGTCGCATCGACGCTGCGTGAATGAAAGCGGGGATGAGCGAAGCGCCGCCCGGTTTAGGGCAAGAGGCTGCTGCTCGCTCGGGGGGGCCGCGCCGAAGCGTCACGACGAAAGGACGTCATGGCAAAGACGAAGGTACTCATCATTGGCATCGAGCCGTCGCTGATCGACTTCACCGACGGGCTCTACGCCCTGGCCGGGAGCGCCGCCGCCGTGCTCGCCGGGCTCGAGACGGACGAGGCGCATCTCAACGGGCTCGGCTACGCGGCCGAGCTCTGCCTCGTCGATTTCGGCGCCACCGCCCCGACCGTGCTGCGCGACCGGCTGCGGCAGACGGTGTTCGATTGCATCGTGATCGGCGCCGGCATCCGGATGATCCCGCGGAACACCTTCCTGTTCGAGACGCTGGTGAACACCGTGCGCAGCGAGGCGCCGCAGGCGACGCTCTGCTTCAGCACCCGGCCGACGGATACCGCCGAGGCGGTGCAGCGCTGGGTGCTGCCCGCGAAGCCGGCGTGAGGCGGGCGGCCTCGGAAATATCCTGCGCCGCCGCGTCGAATACGCATCGACGATCGCGACGCGAAGGCGGACATCCAACGCTGGCTTCTCCGCAAAACCGGTTTAGACTGGCGGCACCCCGACCTCAGACGAACATTTCTCGGCCGCATGAACCGCCAGCCTCTGCCTCGGGAGCTTGACCAACCCACCCCGCGCAATTCTCGGACGAGCGCGTCCTTCAAGGTGATGCTCGCCGTGCTGGCCGCCGCCGCTTTGAGCACCGCGGCCTTGATGACGGGCATGGCTTATGCCAACGCTCGCAAACAGCAGATACTCAAGACGCGAGGCGTGACGACCGAGGGGAGGGTGGTCAACCTCCACATGAGCTATGGCAAGCGTACCTACTACTACGTCGATTACCGATTCACGCCGCTGCTGTCACCTGGCGCGGAGCCTTCGACTCGCGAGATTGATGAGCTGGTCGGCGAAGCCGACTATGGGATGCTGCGCATCGGGGACGCCGTGCCGGTCATCTATGATCCCGTCGATCTCGACAGGTCTGCGCTTAATTTCCGCGACCGGGTGCATAAGGGTGATCCCTTTGCGATCATGCCCTTCATCCTTTGGAGCGAATTTTTCGTGATCGGCATCTCTTGCGGCATCCCCCTGATCCTGAGCTTTCGCCGTTATTACAAAGAGAAAAACCTGGTTCGATGGGGGTGCGCCGCGCCGGCAACGATCACTGGCGAAAAGGAAACCGGCGTCGGCCGCAGGCGAGCGCTACGCGTGACCTACACCTTCACGGATGCTCACGGCAGAACCGTGCAGGGAGTGTGCAAGGGCTTCGCGAGCAGGAACGACGCACGCGAGAAGTTTAGCCAATTTCGGTCAGCGATCGGTGATAGCCCGACGGCGCTCTACGATCCTCGCAACAGCACCCGCAGCCTGCTCTATCCGCCCACCTACGTCGTCTGCCTGCCGCCGCATAAAGGCGACCAGCTCCGGGGCGCTTAGGGGAGGAATACGACTCCTTCCCGTGACCGACGTGACGCCAGCCGCGCGGCATGCGAAAAGAACGGCCATGGACGTCGCAGAGATTCCATTGATCGACGCCGGTCCCGACGGAAGCGCCGGGCTCGTCAGGGCCGACCTCGACGGCGGCCGTGCGCTCCTCGAGGGTGCGCTTGCGACCCATCCGGCCTTGCCCTTGGCGGCGCGGATCGGCGACACCCTGGCGAGACGCTGGCTCGCGCGCGGCCGAAACCCCTATGGCGACGAGATCCGTCGCTCGGCAGAGATGATCGGCCGTCCCGGTGTCTTCTTCCTCAATCTCGTCTACGAGTTCGCCTGCACCACCGGGGCCGGGCCCGATCCCAAGACGGCGGGCATGCGCATGATCCGTGTCCTCGACTGGGGGCTTTCCGGCATCGGTCGCCATCTCGTCCTCGCCCGCCATGAGACCCGCCACGGCCCCTACTACGCTGCTGCGTGGCCCGGCTATGCGGGCGTGTTGACGGCGATGGCCCCGGGACGGTTCGCGGCAGCCATAAACCAAGCGCCCCGGCCTCCCGTCCTCGGGCTCGATCTCGTCGACGCCGCGATCGGACCCTGGCGCATGCTGCGCCGGCCCGAAGCGCTGCCCGCGACGCATCTCCTCCGCCGCGTCTTCGAGCAGGCCGCGGACTTCGCGGAAGCGCGTGCCATGCTCGCTGAGAGCGTTTCGCTCGCGGCGCCGGCGATCTTCACCCTCTCCGGGGTCGAGGCCGGCCAATGCGCCGTCGTCGAGGCCTTCGAGCGCGAGCGCCGCGTCACAGGGCCGGCCGCGGACGGGCACATCACAGTGGCCAACGCCTGGCTCAGCCCCGATCTTCCGGGCGGGCCGCGCGCCTGCCGCGGCGCGGGTGAGCTCACGCCCATCGAGGACTCGACCGCGCGCGCCGCGGCGCTCGGGCGGCTTCTCTCAGGGCCTTTCGCGGGAGCCCAGGACATAGCGCCGCCCGTCCTCAACCGGAGCACCGTCCTGGTCTCGGTCATGAACGCGCGCCAAGGCACGCTCGCGCTCGAGGCGCTCGATCCGCAGGGACCTGGAGAACTTCCGCGCGTCGTCGCCCGAAGGCTCCTCGCGGCCTGACCGAGATCCACCGAGGCATCGGCGCATGATCGGCGCAATAAATGGGGTCAGAGTCGACTTCTGGGCTCGGGGTGTCGCCAGGCGCGTCCCCAAACGCGACCTGCACCGGCTGCGACTAAATCAGCTCTGACCCCATTTCCATGGAGTCCCGAATCGCCCCGCCGAGCGGCCGCCACGATGAAGCGCGCGTGGATAACGCCGAGTCGGCGCTGCGCGTCACCGTTCGTTGCCCGCTCGCGCCATAGCTTCGATGAATCCGTCCTGCAGCTCGTCCGCGCCCCCCGGCTCTCGGCCCCGCAGCACGCGCATTCCGTCCAGCGAAATCCAATAGAACGCGCCGACGACGGCGCGCAAGCGGACGAAGCCGCCGAAGGTCTCTCCCACGACCTCTTTCTTCGATACTCGATTTGTGCGCACCAAGCCCTTGGCAATCGCAAGCGCGCGCACGGACGGATCATCGTTCATTTTCTTGGTATCCTCAGCCGCACGCCCGGGCCGCCGCCATTTGGCGATAGGGTCGCGTGGCCATCAGCCCTGCTCCCGCGTTTTGCATTGCTGTTCGGCGACCCACCCTAGCGTCCACCTCAGTGAGAAACGTGCTTCATCAAGTTCAGCGAGCTTGTTCAGAATGTCGGCGAATGTCATGGCCATCCTGCTGCGCCGATTAGTTCTCCCTCGCCAACCGCTCGCTCATGCCCATCGACGACAGATTTTATTCGATAATGATGGCTGCCGTACTCGAACGGAAGCACACGCACGATCTTGAACGTGTCCGTCGATCGTCCTCGGGCTTGCACTAGGGTCACCCGCTGCCCGACTTCGAACCTGTGTGCTGTCATATGCCGCGCCTTCATTCGTAGCGTCTATGCGCTGACTTCACGGATGTGGCAATTTCGGGTCAAGCCAAGCGCTTTTGATCGGCGCCCGCGGTCGGGTCGACCAGCGTCATATTGCCTAATGATGTCGTCGAGGGCGGCACGGCTACCTTCATACGAAGCATGCCCCTCATACAACATATGGTGCCACGCGAACCGCCTACAAGTCACGGTTTAAAGACACAGCCCCGATGACGTCTCATCGGGCCAACGCCGGTGGATCCACAACCACTGCTCTGGCCGGGCTCGGACCCACGCTTCGATCACCGCATTGACACGCGTCATGGTTGCGCGAATGTCTGGTGCTTCCTCATAGACTTCGATCACGGGCATGACGGTGAGGCGGAACCGAGCTCCCGCACGGCGTTCAACAACGACGGGCATCAGAGGGCACTCAAAGCGAAGCGCTAGGCGCGCGACGGCGGGAGCCGTCATTGCGTCCCTGCCGAAGAACGGCACGGCAATTCCGTCGTTTTGCTTCTGGTCAACCAGCATCGCGACTTGACCGCCGCCGCGAAGATGACGGATCAAGGCGCGGCCGGCTTCGGCGCCCTTTGGGACGGCATGACGTGCGCGCAGTTGACGTCGCAGCACACGGCCGACCCAAGGGTTGTTTGCAGCACGATAGACGGAGAGCAGCGACACTCCCATCAGGCGGTGGACCGTTGCGGGACCAACCTCCCAATTGGCGAAGTGACCACTGAACAGAATGGCCGGCCCGCCCCCGGCGAGGAGGTCCGTGATTTGGGCCTCATTGACGATTTCGACCCGGCCTGACGCGGGGGAACAGATCCGATCGAGGTGCGGATATTCCGCCACAGATCGACCGAGGTTGTCCCACATGCCGAGGATAATGCGCCGGTTCTCGCCGTCGGTATTCTCGGGCATGGCGCGTCTGAGGTTATCGAGCGCGCGACGCGACGCGCCGAGCTTCGGGCCAAGCATCCGTCCGATGTAACCTCCCAAAGCCGAGGCCCAGTCGACTGGCAGGCACGCAAACATCCTCATCACCGCGAGGACCATCACCGCCTCGGCGACCTGACGCCCGCAGACTCGCATTCGCCGCAAGCCGGAAATCCCTCCGCTTGCCTTAGCCAACGAGGTTGCTGGCATTCTGCGCCGGCGCACGAAGAGAAGGTCCGACAGGTTTCATTTGAGCCTCGCGGAAGGCCATAGATATGTGGCGACCGAGCAGGGGACAGATGCGACGTCATGTTCTCGGCGCCGATGGGGTGCTAGCACCCTCGCCCTGCGGCTTCAAGATCGTCTGATCCCGCCGGCCTCTCGCCGAGCGCCGGCATTTGCTCGCTCATGCTCAGTTGCGGCTGAACCGCGAGATTGGTAGGTCGTTTTGCATGGGGGCTGATCTGGGCACCAGAGTGGCAGCTGCGGCTGCCGTGCGCCACCCAAGGCGATTGGACGGACGCTCCTCCGCCCCGCGACACTCTTGACCCCACCCCCATCGCCGCGGCGCGGCGACGGGGTGGTTCCCATGAGGTGTTTGTCGACTTCCCCGTGCGTCGATCTTCTTTTCTTATCGCGCCAGCGTGAAAGTGATCTCGCCGCTGTCATCGTCGATGCTGA
>DASQSR010000222.1:0-4943 GCA_035642295.1 Allostellaceae bacterium
TCGGTCATGGCGAGCTTCGAGAAAACCTCGCGCGCCGTGCGATAGAGCAGCTCGCCCTGCTCGGTGAGGATGAGCCCGCGGGCATGGCGGTGGAACAGAGGGACGGAGAGGCTTTCCTCGAGTGCGCTGATCTGGCGGCTCACCGCGGACTGGCTGAGATTCAGGGCTTCGCCGGCATGGGTGAAGCTCCCGGCCTCGGCGACCGCATGGAAGACGCGCAGCTTGTCCCAATCCATATTGGTCATGGGTCTTACTCCGCTGCGTTCATCGCCGCGGCGGCCTCTTCGGCGGCGAGCAATTTCTCCGCCTCGAGCGCGGCCATGCAACCCATCCCGGCCGCGGTGACCGCCTGGCGGAAGATCTTGTCCTTGACGTCGCCGGCGGCGAAGACGCCGGGCACGTCGGTCGCCGTCGAATCGGCCCGGGTCAGGATGTAGCCGTCGGCATCGAGCGCGAGTTGGCCGCGGAAGAGCTCGGTCACCGGCGTATGGCCGATGGCGACGAAGAAGCCGTCGCAGGCGACGACCGATTGGGCGCCGGTCTTGACGTTGAGGACGCGGACGCCGGTGACGCGCGGCGGCTCGCGCTCGCCCAGGATCTCCTCGACGACACTGTCCCAGACGACGCGGATCTTGGGATTGGCGAAGAGCCGCGCCTGCAGGATCTTCTCGGCGCGAAGCTGGTCGCGGCGATGAATGAGGGTGACGCGCGTCGCATGGTTGGTGAGGTAGAGCGCCTCCTCGACCGCGGTGTTGCCGCCGCCGACCACCACCACCTCCTTGTTGCGGAAGAAAAAGCCGTCGCAGGTGGCGCAGGCGGAGACGCCGAAGCCGCGGAACGTTGCCTCGCTCGGCAGGTCGAGCCAGCGCGCCTGGGCGCCGGTGCAGATCGCGAGCGTGTCGCTGACATAGACATCGCCGCTGTCGCCGATGCAGGTGAAGGGGCGGCGGCTGATGTCGGCCTCGACGATGAGGTCGGTGATGAGGCGAGTTCCGACATGCTCGGCCTGGCGCTGCATCTCTTCCATCAGCCAGGGACCCTGGATCACCTGGGCGAAGCCGGGATAGTTCTCGACATCGGTGGTGATGGTGAGCTGGCCGCCGGGCTGCAACCCCTGGACCAGGATCGGCTGCAGGTTGGCGCGGGCGGCGTAGATCGCCGCGGTATAGCCGGCGGGACCCGAGCCGATGATCAGGAACTTGGTGTGGTGGCGCTGGGTCATGCCGCTCAGAAGCCGAACATGTGATCGAGGCTGAAGGCGCCGCCTTCGGCGAGGAGCCCGTGATAGCCGAAGAGGCGGCAGGTCGCGTCGCGCACGATGACGTAGGCGCCGGCGCCGGCGTGGGCGCGGGTCGCGGCATCGAACATGTCGCTGTAGCGCCAGAACAGCGAGCCCGAGCAGGGGATGGCGACGCGCTTCTTCGCGACTTCGCCGCCGCCCTGGTCGTGCAGCATGATATCGGTGGCGCTCTCTGGGTGCCAAGGCATCGATGCCGGATAGATCAAGTGGCAGAGCGTGTCGTACGGGGCATCGCCGAGCCGCAGGAAGAGCCGCGTCGACAGGCCGGGCGCGCGCCCGGCATAGGATTGCGGCTCGCCCTTGTAGGTGAGCACGGTGTTGAACACATGGGCGCCGAAGCTGGTCTCCGCCGCATGGCCGCTGGCGCGATCCTCGTAGCGGAAGAGGGCGTGGAGCCAGCCGTCGGCCTCGCCGCCTTCGCTGAAATCATAGACCAGCTCGAGATGGCCGTAGCCGCTATCGAGCGTCGCGCCGTTCACCACGGCGTCGAGGTCGAAGGCGATGCTGTCGCCGCGCCTGAGGCGCCCGAAGCGCCGGCGTGCCGCTTCGCGGCCGGAGCCGTCATAGACGATGGCGCCGACCGGCAGATCCTGTTGCGTCGTCGCCATCGGCGTCGGCAGCGCCAGCGAGCGCCAGCGTTGGCGCGGCAGCACCGGCGCCGGCAGCAGGTAGCCCTTGCCCAGGAGGTTGCCGAGCTCGGCGATGCGCGGATCCGGCTTCAGGTCGCTGCGCTCGACATTGACATGGGCGATGCGGCGCCGGGCGCCCGCGGTCACCTCATAGCGGGGGCGCACCACGTATTTTCCGGCGCGCAGCTCGATCTGCTGCGGCCAGCGCGCGGCCGGGAGCAGCTCCGTCACGTCGAGCGCGCGGCTGGCGAAGGGCGGGATCGCCTCGGGGAAGCGGGCGACATGGGCATCCCCCATCAGGTTGAGGCCGATGGCCTTCGCCGGTACGGCGCAGGGCTGGCTGTTCTGCAGCCAGAGGACGACGCGCTCGCCCGCGCGCGGCGCCGGCAGCCCGGCATAGAAGTCGGCCGGCCAGGGATTGGCGTCATGGGTGCAGGAAACCCAGCCTTCCGCGCCCTCTCCGAAGGTGTCGAGGGCGTACTTCACCGCATCATGGCCGACGGCGCCGACGACGTGAAGGAAAAGCTGGCCGGTGAATTCCGGCAGCGCCAAGCGGCGCCTGATCTCGCGGCTGTCGAGCACGATCGAGCCCGCCCCCGGCGGCAGGCTTTCGGTCCATTCGGCCAGCGTCTCGCCGCGCTCGCCGAACAGCAGCAGCCAGAGCTTGACCGCGCCCGCGCCGTATCCCGCCCAGTAATTGGCGGTGACGAGTCGCGTGGAGAGGCCGCCGGCATCGCGGAAGAACACGAAGTTGGTCGCGAAGTTGAGCGGGTCGAGATAGCGCTTGGCATTCGACAGCAGCGCCTCCGGCAAGCGGATGGCGTCGAGGCTGACGGCTTCGGCGCCGCGCGGCAGCAGGTGGCGGATGTGGTCGATGGTGCGCGCCGCGTCGAAGGCGGCGACGAAGACCGTGCTCGCGCCGGAGTCGCCGAGCTCGGTCACCGGCTGCGCGGCGCGGCCGAGCAGCGGCCGGCCCACGGCATCGACGTCCTGGACATAGCAGCCGGCGAGATCGAGGGCGCCGAGGGGATAAAGGTCGGAAAGCCCGTCGGCGCAGCCTTCGGGATCGTAGACCGCGACCTTGCCGCGCCCCAACCGGGGGAGAAGCGCCGCCATCGCCCGGGCCGCCAGCGGATGGGTGACGGCCTTGAAGAAGGCGTTGCCGCCGCTGCGGTTGCTGAAAGTCTCGATCCTGAGTTGCATTCGCGAGCGCCTGGGCTCCTGGCTTCGGGCATGACTTAGCAAGCAGGGGCGGCGATTGCTAGACCGAAGCCTGCCGCTCCCGCGCGCCTACCCGCTGCGGTAAAGCGGCGGAACCGCGCAAAACGAGGTAGCGAGCCGCCGCCGCTCTCGCTAGGTTCGGCGGCCATGGCAGTGAGCGGCGACAGGTTGACGCGGGAAAAGGCCGCAATCGAGGAGCGTTATTGGCGCCTGGCGCTGTGGGCGGTATTCGCCGTGACGCTCGCGCGGCTCGCCTGGCTCGGGTTCGGCCGCACCGACCTCTACCCGGACGAGGCGCAGTATTGGTGGTGGTCGCTGCATCCGGCCTTCGGCTACTACTCGAAGCCGCCGATGGTGGCGTGGCTGATCGCGCTCACCACGCGCGTCTTCGGCGGCGACAGCGAGGCGGCGATTCGCCTGTCGGCGCCGCTGCTGCATTTCGGCGCGGCGCTGGTGCTCTATGCCCTGGCGCGACGCCTCTACGACGCGCGCACCGGCATGTGGTCGGCCATCGCCTATGCGACGCTGCCGGGCGTTTCCGCCTCGGCGGCGATCATGTCGACCGACGCGCCGCTGCTGTTCTGCTGGACGGTGGCGCTCTATGCCTTCGTCCGCGCGCGCGAGCCGGGCGGCGAGCGCTGGTGGATCATGGCCGGCATCGCTGCCGGGCTGGGGCTGCTCAGCAAGTACGAGATGGCGTATTGGCTGCTCTCCGCGCTGCTCTTCCTGCTGCTGTTCCGCGACGAGCGGCGTCACCTGAAGCGCTATCTCGGCACCGTTGTCATCGCCCTCCTGTTCTATGCGCCCAACTTCGCCTGGAACGCAGCGAACGGCTTCGTCAGCTATCTCCACACGCGCGACAACGCCGATCTCGCGGGGCCGCTGTTCCATCCGGCGATGTTCCTCGAGTTCCTGGGCTCGCAGTTCGGCGTGTTCGGACCGATCTTCTTCGCCGCGCTCATCCTGGTGGTGGTGCTGGCGCGGCGCAGCCTTGCCGACCGGCGCGCCGCGCTCCTCGCCACCTTCGCGCTGCCGTGGCTTGCCATGCTGCTGGTGGCGAGCTTCCTCTCGCGCGCGCAGCCGAACTGGTCGGCGCCGACCTATGTCTCGGCGACCGTGCTGGTGGTGGCATGGCTCCTGGCGCGCGGCCGCGCCGCGCTGGTTACGGCGGGGGTCGCGCTCGATCTCGTGCTCGCGGTTGCCGCGTTCGGCGCCCATGACCTGCTGCCGGCGATCGGCGTCGATCTGCCCATCCGGTACGATCCGCTGCATCGGCTGCGCGGCTGGAGGACGCTCGGCCTCAGCGTCAGCGACCTGCTGGCGCGCCATCCCGGCACCGTCCTCATGGCGGTGGACCGCGAGGACATGGCGGCGCTGCTCTATTACGTAGAGCCGCATCCTCTCGACTTCCTCAAGTGGAACGGTGCGGGCGGCGTCCACGACCAGTTCGACCTCACCGCCGATCCCCAGCGCTATATCGGCGCCAATTTCATGCTGGTGGCGAAACCCTCCGACGACGTGAAGCCTATTTTGGCGCGCTTCAAGAGTGTCGAGCCGATCGATCAGCAGATCATGATCCGGCTCGACCGTCACGCCTTCAAGACCTACCGCATCTACTGGCTCGACGGCTTCGAGGGCTACGCCGCCGGCGGCGCCAAGGGCTGAACGCCGCCTTCCCGCAGCAGGCCGGCGCGGGCGAAGCCGCGCCGGAGCGCCCAGGCGGTGCCGGCGCCGAGCACGGCGCCGACGAGCACGTCGCTCGGGTAATGGGCGCCGATGACGATGCGGCTCGC
>DASQSR010000223.1:0-2844 GCA_035642295.1 Allostellaceae bacterium
CCCCGATCTCGGCCTCATCATCGTCGATGAAGAACACGATGCCTCCTACAAGCAGGAGGAGGGCGTCATCTATCACGCCCGCGACATGGCGGTCGTGCGCGCCTCGCTCGCCAAGCTGCCCATCGTTCTGGTCTCGGCGACGCCGTCGCTTGAGACGACGCTCAATGTCGAGCAGCACCGCTATCAGCGCTTGCATTTACCCGCACGGCACGGCGCGGCGCAGCTTCCCGAGATCCGCGTCGTCGACATGCGCCGGGCCAAGCCCGAGCGGCAGCGCTTCCTCGCGCCGCCGCTGGTAGCGGCGCTGGCCGAGACGCTGGCGGCCGGCGAGCAGGCGATGCTGTTCCTGAACCGGCGCGGCTATGCGCCGCTCACTCTATGCCGTAGCTGCGGCTTCCGCCTGCATTGCCCGAACTGCACTGCCTGGCTGGTCGAGCATCGCTTCCTCGGCCGGCTGCAATGCCATCATTGCGGCCATAGCGAGCCGCTGCCGCCACTCTGTCCAAGCTGTGGCGATGCCGGCAGCTTCGCCGCCTGCGGTCCCGGCGTCGAGCGCCTCGCCGAGGAAATGGCGCAACGCTTTCCCAAGGCGCGGCTCGCGGTGATGGCGAGCGACACGCTCTCCGGCCCGCTCGCCGCCGCGGAGCTCATCGACAGCGTCACCCGCCACGCCGTCGACGTGCTCATCGGCACGCAGGTCATGGCGAAGGGGCATCATTTCCCGCTGCTCACCTTGGTCGGCGTCGTCGATGCCGATCTCGGGCTTTCCGGCGGCGATTTGCGCGCCGCCGAGCGCACCTTCCAGCTCCTCCACCAGGTCGCGGGGCGCGCCGGCCGGGCCGAGCGGCCGGGCACCGTCTATCTCCAGACTTATATGCCGGAGCATCCGGTGATGCGCGCGCTGATCGCCGACGACCGCGACCGCTTTCTCGCCGAGGAGGCCGAGGCGCGGCGCGCCCAGGGCTGGCCGCCCTTCGGCCGCCTCGCCGCGCTCATTCTCTCGGCGCCCGATGAGGCGAGCGTGGACGAGGTGGCGCGCGCCTATGCGCGGGCGGCGCCGGTGATGCCCGGCGTCGAGGTGCTGGGGCCCGCGCCGGCGCCGCTCGCGGTGCTGCGCTCGCGCCACCGCCGCCGCTTCCTGTTGAAGACCAAGCGCAACATCCACATCCAGGCGGTGCTGCGCGAATGGGTCGCCGCGGTCAAGGTGCCGGGCAACGTGCGCGTCCAGGTCGACATCGATCCCTACAGTTTTCTCTGAGTCGCGTTCCCGTATTGTTCGGGGCGACCGCGCCTGGCGCCGGAGGTCCGATCCTGAATGCGGCGGCGTTCATCCGTCGCCTCGAGGGAGCGTCTTCGCGGGCATTTCGCGCCGCGCGTCGCCATGTTGCGCCAGGGGGACCCTTGTGTTAGAACCCCGGCGCTTTCCGGGGCGCGCGCCGCGCGTCGCGGGTTTTCGTATGAAAACCGGCGGGAAGGCACGTCATTCAAGGCATCCCCGACCCGACGCTCTCGTCCGAGGGAAAACGAGGACAGCAGTTACGTGGCAGCGCAGGCGAAAGGCGTATCCGAACTGGCCGACCGCTACGCGGTGGCGCTCTTCGAACTCGCCGATGAGCGCAAGGTGCTCGACGCGGTGGCGGCCGACCTGCAGAGCCTGCGCGCCGAGCTGCGCGAGAGCGCCGACTTCCGTCGCCTCATCCGCAGCCCGGTGCTGTCGCGCGACGCGCAGGCGCGGGGGATCACCGCCCTCGCCGAGGCGATGCACCTCTCGCCGCTGACGCGCAATTTCGTCGGCTTGCTGGCGCATAACCGGCGCCTTTTCGCGCTGCCGGAGATGATCGAGCGGTATCTCAGCCGCCTCGCCGAGAAGCGCGGCGAGGTGACCGCCCATGTCGCGGCCGCGCAGGAGCTCTCGCCGCAGCAGCGCGAGGCGGTTAACGAACAATTGCGCAAAGCCGTCGGCCGCAAGGTCGCGATCGACATCGAGATCGATCCGAGCCTTCTCGGCGGGATTGTCGTCCGGGTCGGCTCGCGCATGGTCGATGCGTCGCTCAAGAGCAAGCTGCACCGCCTGCAGCTCGCCATGAAGGGGGTTCAGTAATGGAAATCCGCGCGGCGGAAATCTCGGCGATCCTCAAGAACCAGATCGCCAATTTCGGCACCGAGGCCGACGTTGCCGAGGTCGGCCAGGTGCTGTCGGTAGGCGACGGCATCGCCCGCATCTACGGCCTCGACAAGGTGCAGGCCGGCGAGATGGTCGAGTTCGCGAACGGCGTCAAGGGCATGGCGCTCAACCTCGAGACCGACAACGTCGGCGTCGTCATTTTCGGCGACGACGTCGGCGTGCGCGAGGGCCAGACGGTGAAGCGCACCGGCGCCATCGTCGACGTGCCGGTGGGACGCGGGCTTCTCGGCCGTGTCGTCGACGCGCTCGGCAACCCGATCGACGGCAAGGGGCCGCTCAAGGACGTGACCCGCGCCCGCGTCGAGGTGAAGGCTCCCGGCATCATCCCGCGCCGCTCGGTGCACGAGCCGGTGCAGACCGGACTAAAAGCCATCGACGCGCTGGTGCCGATCGGCCGCGGCCAGCGCGAGCTCATCATCGGCGACCGCCAGACCGGCAAGACCGCGGTTGCCATCGACGCTTTCCTCAATCAGAAGGCGGTCAATGCCTCGGGCGACGAGAAGCGCAAGCTCTACTGTATCTATGTCGCCGTCGGCCAGAAGCGCTCGACCGTGGCCCAGATCGTCAAGACGCTGCAGGATTACGGCGCGCTCGACTATTCGATCGTGGTCGCCGCCACCGCCTCCGAACCGGCGCCGCTGCAGTTCCTCGCGCCTTAT
>DASQSR010000224.1:0-6217 GCA_035642295.1 Allostellaceae bacterium
GCCTAGTCGTCGCGGTGGGTGCGCTCCATGCGCTCGTGGCGCTCTTGCGCCTCGAGGCTGAGCGTGGCGATGGGGCGCGCTTCGAGGCGGCGGAGGCTGATCGGCTCGTCCGTCTCCTCGCAATAACCGTAGCTGCCGTCCTCGATGCGCAGCAGCGCGGCGTCGATCTTGGAGATGAGCTTGCGCTCGCGGTCGCGCGTCCTCAGCTCCAGCGCCCGCTCGGTCTCGAGCGAGGCTCGGTCGGTGATGTCGGGCTCGGCGAGGCTCTCTTCCTTGAGATGCTGCAAGGTCTCCGTCGATTCCGCCAGCAGTTCGGCGCGCCAGCGCAGCAGCTTCTGCCGGAAATACTCGAGCTGCAGCGGGTTCATGAAATCTTCGTCATCCGTCGGTCGATAGTCTGGCGGAAGCGTCGGCCGCATTCACCCACTCCGTAAGCCCGGGGGTTCAAAAGCGAGCGCGAGTATATGAATCCGGCGGCTTCAGAGCAAGCCGCTCGAAAGATGACAGTTCCTTGAAATGACTGATTGTTTTGGGTGAGATCAAACCGCGGTGCCGAGCTTCGCCAGCTCCACCGCGACGCGGAGATCGATCTCGTCAAGCACCGCGGCAAGCCGCGGATCGTCGACCGTCTCGCGCGCGGTTTTCGCCAGCTGCGCCATCTCGTCGAGCCGCTCGCGCGGCAGAACGCCGGCGAGAAGACCAAGGCGCAGCTCCTCGAGGCGGTCGAGCAAGGCGCTGCCGCGCTGCACCGCCCGTCGCCGCCCAGCCAGGGCGTCGGGCAACTCTTGCGCGATGAGCAAGGCATCGACCGGATTGAGGCTCGGCGCGGCGGTGGCCGGCGCGGGCGGCGGCTCCCCGCCCAGCGCCTCGGCGAACTTGTCGTCGCTCGCCGCATCGGTCCGCTCGTCGCGGCGCGCCGTCGTTCGCCGCACCGGCGGGGTCCATTCGATCCTCATCGGTCTCTTACCGCCTTTCGCGCGTTCGAGAACCAGCAGCGAGCTTGCCAAAGCACGGTTAAGGCCGGCTTAACGGCGGCCGAGCCTCGGCAAAACTTGTCGCCGGCACGGCACGGTTTGCCCGGCGGGACCCCGGCCCGGGCGCGAAAACGCTGGCGCGGCAAGGAGTTCGGGCTGGCACGAGTCTGGCATGACGCAGGGGCGATGCTTGCGCTTACCACGAGACCGTCCACCGCCATGTCGCCCTTTTCCGGATGTCGCCGCGTGCTGCTGGCCGCCTTGGCGGCGCTGCTCCTGGTCCTGCCGCCGGCGCCGGCAAGCGCCCTGTCGCGCATCAAGGACATCGCCGATTTCGAGGGCGTGCGCGACAACATGCTGGTGGGCTATGGGCTGGTGGTCGGGCTCAACGGCACCGGCGACCAGCTCAACAACGCGATCTTCACCCGTGAAAGCTTGATCGGCATGCTGGAGCGCATGGGCGTCAACGCCCGCGACAGCCAGCTGCGCACCGAAAACGTCGCGGCGGTCATGGTGACGGCGACGCTCCCGCCCTTTGCCCGCCAGGGCGCGCGCATCGACGTCCAGGTGGCGGCGCTGGGCAACGCCAAGAGCCTCCTGGGCGGCACGCTGCTGGTGACGCCCATGCTGGGCGCCGACGGCGAGGTCTATGCCGTCGCGCAGGGCTCGGTGGCGAATGTCGGCTACACCGCCAGCGGCCAGGCCGCCTCGGTCACCAAGGGCGTGCCGACCTCGGGCCGCGTCGCCGACGGCGCCATCGTCGAGCGCGAGGTCGGCTTCGATCTCGACAAGCTCAAGTCCGTCAATCTGATGCTGCGCAACCCCGATTTCACCACCGCGCACCGCGTCGCCGAGGTCATCGACGGCTATCTCAAGGCCGATGCGGCGAAGCCGCTCGATCCCTCGACCGTGCAGCTCTCCCTCCCGCCGAACTTCAAGGGCGACCTCGTCTCGATGCTCACCGATATCGAGCAGCTTCAGGTCGAGCCCGACGAGGTGGCGCGCGTCGTCATCGACGAGGCCAACGGCGTCATCGTCATGGGCGAGAACGTCCGGATCAGCACCGTCGCCGTCGCCCAAGGCAATCTCACCGTCAAGGTCACCGAGACGCCGCAGGTCTCGCAGCCCAATCCCTTCGCTCCCACCGGCCAGGCGGGGGCGCCGGCGCGGGCTCCCGGGCGCAACGGCGTGCAATTCGCGCCGGGCGGCGGCGGACAGACCGTGGTGGTGCCGCGCACCAACGTGCAGGTCGACGAGGACTCCAACCGGCGCATGGCGGTGCTGCCCGCCGGCGTCAGCCTGCAGGAGCTCGTCAACAGCCTCAACGCGCTCGGCGTCGGCCCGCGCGACATGATCAGCATCCTGCAAGCGATCAAGGCCGCCGGCGCGCTCCAGGCCGAGATCGAGTTGATGTGATGGACAGCCTTGCCGCGCCCCTGCCGACGACGACGAGCGTCGATGGCGCGACGCCGACGACGACGACCACGGCCGATCCCGCGACGGCACACAAGACGGCCGAGAACTTCGAGTCCTTCTTCCTGTCGCAGGTCTTCGAGAACATGTTCGCCGGCGTCGGCACGGATTCGCTGTTCGGCGGCGGCAACGCCGAGACGGTCTACCGCTCGCTGCTGCTGCAGCAATACAGCAAGGTCGCGGCCAAGGCCGGCGGCGTCGGCATCGCCGACGCGGTACAGCGCGAAATCTTGCGCACCCAGGAGACGCAATGAACGCTCTCGCCAAAGCACCCCCGTCGCCCCTCGCCGCTCCGTCTTCGAGCGACGCGATGGGGCAAGCGACGGAGATGCTCGACCTGATGATGCGCCTGGCCGACCTGCTGGCGCATGAGACGGAGCGCGTGCGCTTGGGCCATATCCAGGACGTGGCGCCGCTCCAGCGCGAAAAGCTGCGCCTTGCCCTCCTCTACCAGAAGACGGTGAAGGAGCTGCGCGTGGGCCGCATGACCATCGCCACGCTGCCGGCGCCGCTGCGGGCACAGATCGTCGCCGCCAGCGCGCGCCTCGCCGAGGCCGTCGACAAGAACGAGCGCGCCTTGCGCATCGGTCGCGATGCGACGCGGCGGCTGGTCGACCTCACGGTTCGCGCGGTGCGCGAGCGGGTGAAGTCGGTCACCCGCTACGACGCGCGGCGCGCGGTGCGTTCGGGGCGGATGGCGCCCTGCGCCGTCGACCGCCGCCTCTAGGGGATCGCCGGCATGGATAACCTCGCCCTTTCCCTCAACACTGCGATCAGCGGGCTGCAGGCGGCGCAGAGCAACCTGTCGCTGATCTCGGCCAACATCGCCAATGCGCAGACGGCCGGCTATACGGCCCAGTATTACAACCAGTCGGCCGAGCTCATCGACGGCGAGGGCGCCGGCGTTTCGACCGGCGTTGCGCTGACCACCAGCGATCCGATCCTGCAGGCAAGCCTCAGCCAGCAGCAGAGCGTCACCTCGGCGGCCAACACCCTCAACAACTATTACCAGCAGATCCAGAACCTCTTCGGCGAGGCCGGATCCGCCCAGACGATCGGTGACAGCGTCAACAGCCTTGCGAACGCGCTGCAAACGCTGGCCACCTCGCCCAATGACACCGTCGCCCAGCAGAACGTGGTGACCGCGGGACAGCAGTTGACCACGCAGCTCAACAGCACCTCCGCCGGCATCCAGAGCATCCGCACCAGCGCCGATAATGCCATCGGCACCGCGGTGACCCAGGTCAACACGCTGCTGAACCAGGTCGCGACCTATAACAGCCAAATCGCGGCGGCGATCGCCAACGGCCAGTCCACGGCGACGCTCGAGGACCAGCGCAACGAAGCGGTTCAGCAGCTGTCGCAGCAGATCAACGTCACCTCCTACACCACCTCCAACGACAACATGGTGGTGCTGCTCGCCGGCCAGACGCTGGTCAACAGCAGCGCCGAGCAGCTGAGCTTCACGCCGGCGGGCACCTTGAGCGCTTCAACACCCACTTCCGGCATCACCCTCAACGGCCTCAACGTCACCTCGGAGATCACCGGCGGCAACATCGGCGGGCTGCTGCAGATGCGCGACCAGGTGCTGCCTGCGCTGACCCAGGAGATGAACCAGCTCGCAACGCAGCTCTACAACACCGGCCAGGTGGCGACCTCGCAGACCCAGACGATCTCGGGGACGGCGGCCGCCGGCGACGTGCTGACCGGCAACATCGAAGGCGTCGCCTTCACCACCGCGCCGCTCACCGCCGGCACCAGCACCGCCATCGCCGCCGCGATCCAGGCGCAGTTCAGCAATTACCCCAACATCCAGGTGACCGCGACCGGAGCCAACACGATCGAGATCACCGACGCTGCCGGCAATGCGATGTCGTCCAGCGTCCAGCTCACCAGCGGCACCGGCAACGAGACCTTCCTGGCGAGCCCGGCGGCCAATCCGTCGAGCCCGGTCCAGGTCATGTCGACGCAGACGCAGACGGTGAGCGGGACGCCCGTCGTCGGCGATACCTTCACCGCCACCATCGACGGCACCACGGTCACGACCGCGGCGATCACCGCGGCGACGACGACGGCGGTCGCGGCCGCGATCCAGGCGGCGCTGCCGGCGAGCCTCTCATCCATCCAGGTGACCGCCACCGGCAGCGGCACCATCCAGGTCACCGATACGCAGGGCAATCCCTTGTCCTCGACCATCGCGGTGACCACCACCAGCACCGGCACCGAGACCTTCGCCGCCGGCGCCCCCAACAACCCGCTGCCGACCACCGACAGCGGCCTCAGCGGCGCGGCGCCCGGTGATGCCTACCACCTGTTCTCGAACGTCAACGCGTCGAACAGCGACAATGCCGGCACGATCGAGGTCAACCCTGATCTCGTCTCCAATCCGAGCCTGCTCGACGGCGTCTCGACCGTCTCCAGCCCGGCGATCGCCGCCGCGCTCGCCAACAGCATCCAGGACTCGGCCCCGACCTTCCCGGCGACCGGCAATTTCTCGTCGCCGCTGACGATGACGCTCAATGAATATGCCGGCCAGATCCTCGGCCAGAACTCGACCGCCGCCTCCAACGCGAGCAACAACGCGCAATACCAGACCGGCGTGCAGAACCAGATCAGCACCAGCCTCCAGAACGAGACCGGCGTCAACATGGATCAGCAGCTCTCCAACCTCACCGTCTATCAGAACAGCTACGCCGCCTCGGCGCGCGTCGTTCAGGTGGTGGATGACATGTTCAACTCGCTCATGCAGATCCAGCCCTAATCGCGGGGACCAGCCATGACCAGCATTTCGACTGCCGCCGAGAACAGCATGCTGCAGTACTACATGACGCAGAACCAGTCGACGATGAACAATCTCAACACGGAGATCTCCTCGGGCGTCGTGGCTCAGACCTATTCGCAGATCGCGCCGCAAGCAAGCCAGCTCACCGACTTCCGTGCGCAGGAATCCGAGCAGCAAAGCTACATCAACACGATCAACACCCTAAGCACGCGCCTGTCGACCATGAGCGAGGCGGTGGACCAGATCAACCAGTCCGTCTCCAACTTCGCCTCGAACCTGGTCACCGACGCCTACAACACCTCGGAGCCGGATGTCTCGCAGCAGGCCCAGGAGCTGCTGCAGCAGGTGGCCGCTCTGCTCAATAACCAGGACGGCACCAGCTATGTATTCGGCGGCACCGACACGAACACGCCGCCGGTCGACCTCTCGGGCCTCCCTACCGGCGCGGCGGCGACGCTGACGACGCCGGTCAACGGCACGCCCGCCAGCGGCGGCTACTACGCCGGTGGCGCGCAGCTCTCGCCGGTCAAGATCGACAATCAGTTCAGCCTCAATTACGGCATCACCGCCAACGACGCCAGCACCTTCGCGCCGATCATCCAGGTGTTGAACTTCCTCGCGCAGAATGGGCCCTTCAACTCGAGCAGTCCGACCGACCAAGCCAACATCACCCAGGCCAGTCAGATGCTCGACCAGGCAACGCAATCGCTCACCAACATGGGGGGCGTGCTCGGCCTGCAGCAATCCGAGCTCAACACCGAGCTGACCCTGCAACAGCAGTCGCTGAGCATCTCGCAGAACGGGGTCAGCAACATCCTGACGGTGAACCAGGCGACGGCGATCACCCAGCTCCAGACGCTGGAGACGCAGATGGAGGCCTCCTACAGCGCGACGAGCGACATCCAGAAACTGAGCCTCGTCAACTATCTCAGCGGGTGAGATCATGAGAGACACGGTGGCATTGGCGCCGACGCGGCTGCCGCTTTCC
>DASQSR010000225.1:0-5480 GCA_035642295.1 Allostellaceae bacterium
TCGAAATGCACGAGCGCCTTGGTCATCTTCCCATTGACCGGGATGTCGGCCAGGATCATCTCGTTGATGCCGTCATAATCCCATTCGTCATGCGGCGTCATTTGGAAGACCCATTTGGCAACGCCGGTATCGGCATCGCGCGCGAAGATGGTCATCGACCACTTGTTGTCGCCGGGACGCTGCGTCGGATTCCACGTGCTGGGATTGCCCGAGCCGTAGTAGATCAGGTTCAGCTGCGGGTCGTAGGAGACCCATCCCCAGGTATCGCCGCCGCCGATCTTCCACTGATCGCCTTGCCAGGTCTTGAGCGAAGAGTCCTTGCCGACCGGCTTGCCCAGCGACGTGGTGCTGGCGTCGAACAGGATCTGATTGTCGGGCCCTTCGGAATAGGCACGCCAGACCAGCTTGCCGGTCTTGATGTCATAGGCGTCGAGATGGCCTTGCACGCCGAACTCGCCGCCGCTGACGCCGACCAGCACCTTGTCCTTGACGACCTGCGGCGCGCTGGTGCCGGTCGCGCCCTTCTTCGCGTCGTCGACCATTGTCTTCCACACTTCGCTGCCGGTCTTGGCATCGAGGGCCACCAAGGCGTTGTCGGCCTGATGCAGGAAGATCATGCCGTCACCGTAGGCGACGCCGCGATTGACCGTATCGCAGCACATCACCGGGATGACCGAGGGATCCTGGCGCGGCTCGTATTTCCACAGGATGCGGCCATTGTTGTTGAGATCGAGCGCAAAGACATTGTTGGGGTACGGCGTGCTCAGATACATGACGTTGCCGATCACCAAGGGATTGCCTTCATGCCCGCGCAGCACGCCGGTCGAGAAACTCCACACCGGCCGCAGGTCCTTCACATTCTGCGCATTGATCTGATCGAGCGTGCTGTAGCGCGTGTTGGCGTAGTCGCCGGTCGGTATCGCCCACTGCCCGGCTTGCTTCTCGAGATTCATCAAGTCTTCGTTCGCCAGCGCACCGCTCATCGGCAAGGCGATGGCGGCAGCAATCAAAAGGCAACCTTTTTTCATCGGTTCCCTCCCGGTTTATGCTGTCGACGCTGCTCTGCCGCCGCGCTGCCCATGCAGCCCAGTCGAAACGGACGCGGCAGGCCGCGGCCCGAAGATGCTCGCTATGCGGTGGTTGCATGACATTACCCTTTATGCCAGAAAAGACAAAGGATAAAATCCCAATTGGTTGCGACAGTCATACTGACCGGTAGCGCGCAGCCCTCCGAAGCTGTCGCGATCACCGGCCGATGGGGAGGAGTCGATGTCCCGAAATTCGCGCGGGCTCGCCGCGCTGACCATCATGCTTGCGGCGGCAGCGCCACTCGGCGCGCGCCCGGCGCATGCCGGAAACAGCTATCCCACCGCGGAGACCGTCGATTATGTTCTCGGCTGCATGGCGGCCGAGGGCAACAGCCGCGTCGCGCTGCTCAAATGCTCCTGCAGCATCGACCACGTCGCGCAGCAATTGCCGTTTTCCGAATACGAGAAGGCGGAAACCGCGCTCAGCATGCAAGCGGGAGGCGCGCTGGGCGGACGTGTCGGCCTCTTCCGCGATCCGCCGGAACTCAAGGCGGCCATCGCGCGCCTCCATGAAGTGCAGGCGGAGGCGAGCCGGCAATGCTCCGGCTGACGTGACGCGCGGGCGCCCCGAGGATTACCGCGCCACCACGCGCTCCAGCCCGGCGCGATCCCACTGTCCGAGCGAAGCAGCCGCCTCGTAGGTGCTTTGCAGGAAGTCGAGCAGGAAGGCATCGCGCGACGGCGCGCGGCGCACCTCCTCATAAGGCAGGATGAACTCGCCGAATTCCCGGCTGTAGAAGGCGGGCGACGGCCGCACCGGCGCCTCGGCAAACCCCGCGGGAGCGGGATAGGCGTAGGCGTAGAAGACAGGTCGCTCCATGCCGGGGCCGCCCGGCCAGAAGCCGCAGCTGCTCACTTCGTCGCGATAGGCTTCGCGCGTCACCCGGTCGGCGACGTTGGGCGCGCTGGGATGAGGCGGCGCGACGCGGCCGGAGAAGCGGGTCACCGCCAAGTCGAAGCTGCCCCAGAAGAAGTGCACGGGGCTCACCTTGCCGACGAAGCGCGCGCGAAACGCCGTAAAGACGCGATCCGCCTGCATCAGGATGCGCCAGAGGCGATTGACGGCGTCAGGATCGTAGGCGCCGTGCACCTGGTCCCGGTCGAACGGGATCGGATCCGGCAGCTCGACCGGCATGGTCCAGATGTGCGGCGCGAGCGACAGCGCGCGCAAGCGGCCCATGACCTCGGCATGGAAGGCGGCAACGGTCATCGGCTGCAGCGCGAAGGAGTCGCGGCGCCCGTCGTCGGTCGCAATCGCCAGGCGATGGTCGACGAAGTCGAAATCGATTTGAAACGAGCGCTCCCCATAAGGCATCGGCGAGGTGGTGAACCCGCGGCAGGTCACGTAGAGCGGTACCTGCCACCAGTGATTGACCGGAGGTGCCAGCGCCAGGCGGATCTTGCCGACCACCTGCGTCCAAAGATGCAGTGTCGCACAGGAATCCCGCCATTCGGCGAAAGTAAGGCTCGGCCAAGCATCGACGGCGCCGCAGTTGTCGGTCATGATCGCCCTCGTGCATCAGGAGGCGCGGCCGACGCGGCCACGCCTCTTGCATATTACTCCAAGAGAGCGCCGAGCGAAGCTCGATTGCGCATAACGCCACCGGAGGAGAAGGTGATGAGCGGACTCCGCGATGTCGCGTTCCTGTTCGATCTCGACGGCACGCTGGTCGACAGCGTCTATCAACATGTGCTGTCCTGGCACGAGGCGCTCGAGCAGGAAGGCATCGAGCTCTCCATCTGGCGCATCCACCGCAAGATCGGCATGAGCGGCGGTCTTTTCACCAACATGCTGCGGCGCGAGACCGGGCTCGCGATCGATTCCGAGCGGATCGAGCATCTGCGCCGGCTGCACGCGGCCGCCTACCATCGGCGCGCGGCAAAGATCCTGCCGCTGCCCGGCGCGCGCGAGCTGCTCGCGTGTCTCAGCGAGGCGAACATCCCCTGGGCGGTCGCGACCAGCGGGCTGATGGAGTCGGCGCGGCCGGTGCTGGAGACGCTGGGCGTCGACTTCGACCGCACCCCGGTCGTGACCCGCGACCAGGTCCGTTATGCCAAGCCCGATCCCGATCTCTTCCTTGCCGCGGCAGAGCGTCTGGGCGTCGACATCGAGGCGGCCTGGGTCGTCGGCGACAGCGTCTGGGACATGCTGGCGGCGCGCCGCGCGCGGGCGATCGGCGTCGGGCTCCTCTCCGGCGGTTATGGCCGCGAGGAGCTGGAGAGCGCCAGCGCCTATCGCGTCTATGACGACCCGGCCGACCTGCTGCGGCATATCGACGAGGTCGGCGTCCGCCGCTGAGACGAGCGGCCGCGGCTCAGAGCGCGATCCGCCGCCCCTCCTCGGCCGACCAGTAGCCGGCATAGACCACTTTCATCGTCTCGAAGGCGAGATCGAGACCGGCGCGCGGCGTTCCTCCCGCGGCGACGCATTCCATGAAATCCTGAATCTCCTGCACGTAGCCGCGCGTCCATTCCTCGTCGAGACAGACGAACTGCCAGCCGGTCTTCCGGTCCACTTTCTCGGTGATGTAGACGCCGTCGAGCCGGGCCTCGTCGGTGAGATAGGCGAGCATGTGATTGTTGGGCGTGATGTTCGCCGCGAGCACGCCGCCGCTGGTATAGGTCTCGACCATATTGCGCACGCCGCCCAGAATCATGTCGCCGGCGAACACCGTCGCCTTGGTCCCGTCCGAGAAGGTGAGCGTCAGCATGCCCCAATCTTCGACATCGACCGGATTGGCCTGCATGAAGCGGCGATCGCGCGCCGGCAGGCGCGCCGCGAGATTGCCGGTATCGGCGGTGACGGCGGCGATGGTGATCTGCTCGCCGCGCGCTGCGGCCTCGACCTCCTTCAGATAGAGCACGGCGGAGATCGGGTGGCAGCCCATGCGGATCAGCGAACCGCCCCCGGTCATCGACCAGTGCGCGGCATGGGCGGCGTGCGAGCCGCTATGGCTCTCGTCCGCCTTCATGAACAGGATCTTGTCCTGCGTCGCCTTCAGGATCTCGACGGTCTTGGCCAGCGCCGGCGCATAGATCCAGTCTTCCGCGTACATGAAGAGCCTGCCGCTGGCGGCGATGGCGGCGCGCGTCTCCTCCATCTCGGCCATGACGCGCTGATACATCAGCGACTTCGCGACACCTTTGCCGATCGGCACGGGATCGCCGTCGCGGCCGAAATAGCCGGCGAAGGGCTTCTCGCAGATGACATGCTTCCCCGCCTGCATCGCGGCGACGATCATCGGCGCGTGGAGCGCGGGCGGCGTGCAGATGTCGACGACATCGATCTCGGGGTCGGCGACGAGCTCGCGAAAATCGCGGTAGACCCGGGGAATGGCATGGCGCGCCGCGAAATCGCGCACGCCCTCGCCGCGCGCCGCCACTGCCGACACCTTGGCATCGACACCGTAGACGCGCTTGTAGCCGTGCATATGCAGCTCTGCCGCAAAGCCGCTGCCGATGAGGCCCACCCGGACCTTGGCCATGATCCCTCCCCTGTCTGCTTGAGTTCGCCGAGCGTCGCGCTCAGCGCGGCTTGTCGCCTGCCAAGGTGATGCGGTGCATGACGCGGCGGTAGCCGTGATAATCGTTGACCGGGTTGTGCTGCGCCGCACGGTTGTCCCAGAAGGCCAGCGAGCCGATGCGCCAGGAGAAGCGGCAGGTGAATTCGGGCCGCGTCTGATGGCGGAAGAGATAGTCGAGGATCGGCGCGCTCTCCTCCTCGGTCATGCCGGCAAAGCGCACGGTATGGCCGACATTGACGTAGAGCGCCTTTCGGCCGGTTTCGGGATGGGTCCGCACCACCGGATGCTCGGCGATGAAATCGTCGTTGCGCCGCTGCGACGGATCGGACTTGATGCGGTCCTCGCGCGTGCGCGTGGTGTTGGCCTTGGCCGAGCTGCTGACGCCGCGGAGCCCCTCGAGCAGGTTTTTCATTCCGTCCGAGAGCGTCTCATAGGCGAGGTACTGGTTGGCGAAGAGGGTGTCGCCGCCGAAGGGCGGCACCTCGCGCGCCACCAGCAGCGTCCCCATCGGCGGTGTCTCGAGATAGGTCGTGTCGCTGTGCCAGATGCCGCCGAAATTCACCGTCTCATGCTCGAGCTTCGCCACGCGGATGATCTCGGGAAAACCGTCGATTCCGCGCACGAAGGGATATTCGATCGGCTCGCCGAAGCGGCGGGCGAGCGCCAGGAACCGCTCGGGCGCCAGCTCCTGGTCGCGGAAAAAGATGACGAGATGATCGAGCAGCGCCCGGCGCAGCGCGGCCACGGTTTCGGCGTCGAGCTCGCGGTCGAGCGCCACGCCGTGAATCTCAGCACCGAGCGCGCCGGAAATGGGCCGGATATCGAGAGTTGCCATGGCGTCAGGATACCTTGGGGCTCAGTGCCCGGG
>DASQSR010000226.1:0-3628 GCA_035642295.1 Allostellaceae bacterium
CGAGTCCTGCACCGGCGTCCTGGTCGGCCCAGAGCTCGTCCTCACCGCCGCCCATTGTGTCTTCAACCGGCGCACGCAGCACAACTTTCCGCCGGGGTCGCTGCATTTCCTGCTCGGCTACGATCGCGGCCGCTATGTCGCCCATGCTCTCGCACGGCGCATCGAGGTCGGGCCCGGCTTCGATCCGCAGCACCCGGCGGCGACGCGCGGCAGCGACTGGGCGCTCGTCACCCTCGACCAGCCGCTCGGCCGCGGTGGACGCATCTTGCGGATGCTGCCGCAGCCGCCCGCAATCGGCAGTCGCGTGATGCTCGGCGGCTACAGCCAGGATCATCCGCTGCTGCTCCTCGCCGATACCGATTGCCGCATCCTCGGGCGGTTTGCCGACGGCGCGGGCCGCGCGCTGCTGCTCCGCCACGATTGCGCCGGCAGCCATGGCGTCAGCGGCGCGCCGCTACTGATCGAGCAGAGCGGCAGCTGGTACGTTGCCGCCATCGATGTCGCCGCCGAGCGCGGCGTCGCCGGCGGCATCGCCGTCCTGCCGGACGACGCCGTGGTCCGCGCCGCCGCGGCGATGCGTTGACGCGCTATCGCGCTCTCTTGCCGCCGCGGCCGCCCTCCTCGCCTTCTTCTTCCTCCTCTTCCTCGCCTTCTTCTTCCTCCTCCTCGTCGGCTTCCTCCTCGTCCTCTTCCTCCTCTTCCTCGCCTTCTTCCTCCTCCTCCTCCTCTTCCTGTTCTTCTTCCTCCTCTTCCTCGCTTTCGAGCATGCGCGGGTTGAGCTCTTCCTCGGCGAGGCGGGTCAGCTCCGCGCCGAAGCGCTTTCCTTCCTCGATCACCTCTTCCATCGCCTTCACCACCTCCTCCGCACCGAGGAGGCGGCCCATCGCCGCCGCGGTTCCCCAGGCGGCGATGCAGTACTGCTCGATCTTCTGCACCGAGGCGAGCAGGAAGGGATCGAACAGCTTCTCGTTGGCGACTTCGCCGAGGTGAGTGCTGACCCCCTCGATCATCCCTTCGGCGGCGACATTCTTCGGCCGCACTTTGGGCGTGTCCATCTCGTCGATCGCCTCGTCGAGCCGGTCGATCAGCGCCGCACCTTGCTCGACCCGTTGGTCGAGCATCTCCCGCAAGCGATCGGACGAGACTTTCTTCGACAGCTTCGGGATCGCGCGCGCGAGCTGACGCTCGGCGCTGTAGATTTCCTTGAGCTCGATCGCGAGCATGTCTTCGGCAGACCTGAGCGCGGGCATGGCATCACCGGTTTGTGGGTGGCGGTGCTATCAGAACGCGGCGTCTTGAGGCGGGTTCCGGCGCGCCGCGGCGCGCGCAACGCGGCTTGGCGCCGTCGCGCGCCGCGCGCAGAGCCGCGCCACCGCCTGCATCTTTTGGAGGCAATGAGGCAGTCGGAAGACCAGAGGCATGGGCGCGCGAAGCGTGCCGATGTTTTTCCTCGGCGCCTCACCGCGTCCGTGGCGAACTTCCCTGCCGCGCAGCGCTCGCACCCGCTAGCGGCGGAATCTCCGGAAAGGCGTGCTTGCCGCCGGCGCCGACGCTTCGGTTGCGACCGACGGGCGGGAGCAGTCGACCGCGATGCGATCCGACAGCGCCTGGCCGGAAAAGCGCGTCTGCAGGAACATGCAGCGCCGGAAGATCTCCTGGTCGACCTCCGGATCGATCGCGATCTCGCCGCCTTCGAAGGTGCAGCGCAGGAAGGTCAGCGCGTCGCTGCCGCGCCCGATGCGGATCCTGGTGCCGGCGGGAAAATAGCTGTCTTCGATGACGACCCTCATGGCGTCGACTCCTTCGCTCCAACCGCGATCGCGAACCCTCCTCCCGCCTCAGCGCCGTCCTTCGGCGTCCAGCTGACCCTGATCTGCCGGCCGGGCGCGACCCCGTCAGTCTCCAGCTCGGCGGCGTGGAAGCCGAGCTCCGTGTCCACCGTCGCCGCCGCAACCTCCGCACGCCCGTCATCGGCGCTCCAGCGCACCTGCGCCGCCTGCGGCAAGGCGACGACGAGCCGCACGCCCGCCGGCAACTCGCCGACCGCCGCATGCGGGAACCAGAACGCGCGGGTGAGTGCCGGGCGCCGGCCCTGATAGCGCCGCCAGACCGCGTCCGGCCGGTCGACCGGGTACCCCAGCTGGCGCGACACCACCAGCTTGGCGAATTCCGCATGCGCCCAGGCGAGCGGCCGGGCCGAGCCGGTCGGCTTGCCGAAATCGAGCTCCCGGTCCGGGATCGGCGGTCCGTCCCAGACCTGCTCGGGGATGAGGCCGAGGCGGCTCGCGCTGCGTGACATCGCCTCGAGGTAGGGAAGCGGGTCGCGCCCCGCGACGAGCTCGTAATGCCCGCGCTCGCCGGTCAGCAGCGGCCAGGGCCGGCCGCGCCCGGTGCCGTCATAGGGGGCACCGTCGTCATGCTCGCCATAGCCGTCGCCGTTGTAGCGCCGCCACACCGGTCCCGCCGGCGTCTCGACCTTGAGCAGCTTGTCGACGACGGCGATGCTCTGCCCGACGAGCGGATCGTCGGGCTGACGCAGGCCGAAGCGCACGAGCTGGAGAAAATCCGTGCCGATGATCTCGCTCGCCGGAAGACTCGCGCCATCGGCGCGGTTGTGGAGCGCGATCGGCTGCTGCAGCGCCGCCTTGCCCCGCGCCAGGATCTCGGGCGGCGCGATCCGCACATAGTACCCGTCGACGCCGAGCCGCGCCGCGAGGCCCGTGCCGGAGACGGCGAGCCAGCGCTCGATGCTGGCGTTCCAGAAATCCGCCAGCGCCAGCGCCCAGGCCCGCGGGCCTTCCGGCAGGAAGGCGGCGCCCGCGACCAGCGCCGCGATCACCTCGGCCAGGGTGAAGGCGTTGATCCCCGCATTCTCCTCCCAACGCTCCTGCGCGCTCACCGGCCCGTTGCACGCGATGAAGCGTAGCGCCCGCTGCGCCATGTCCTCGATGCGGATGCCGCCCAAGGCGCCGTGCTCGGCCAGCGCCGCCGCGAGCAGCACCGGCGCGCCGGTCTCATCAAGTTGCAGCCCCTGCCAGTACGGCTTGCCGCCGAGCCATTGGTTCTGGTTCCAGTGCCCGTCCCTCTGCTGCGTCGCGATCAGATAGCGCAGCGTGTCGCGCGTCTCCTGCTCGGCGCCGAAGGCGAGGAAGGCGCCGGCGCAGCCGACGAGGTCGCGCGGCCAGACCAGGTGATAGCCCCCGCGCTCCTCGCCGCTGTCGCCCCAGGGAATGCTGAGGCTCGCCACCATCGCACCGGGATAGGTCTTGTCGACATGCGTGCGCAGCACCGTGGTGGAGATGAGGAACTGCTCGGCGAGCGGCGCCGGCAAGTCAATGGGCGGCGCATAGCGCTCGCTGCGGCGCGCCTGCCAGACCTCCCATTCGGCGATCTGCTGGCGCAGCACATTCTCGAACGGCTGCAGCATCGTCGCGATCGCCAGCGTCGCCGCGGATTCGGCGCTGCCGCCGAAGCCGAGCGCCAGCACGCCTCGCCGCGGCAAGGCGCCGGCCAAGGCGACATTGCCGGGCCCGGCCTTGGGATAGCGCCAGGTCATGGCGCCGTTGTGGGCAAAATCCTGCCAGCCGTCGCTGGCGCCGACATAGCCGGCGCTGGCCGGGCCGAAGGC
>DASQSR010000227.1:0-8209 GCA_035642295.1 Allostellaceae bacterium
CGCAGCCTCGCCGTTTCCTGGATCGGCAATCTCGGCATCCAGACCGGCGTCTACGGCGTCAGTCTCTGGTCGCCGGTTCTGCTCATGGTGGTCATGGGCGTGTCGCCGGCAGCCGCGTCCTTCTGGATGATCTTCGTCAATATCGGCGGCTTCGTCGGCCGTATCCTCTTTTCCTGGCTGTCCGAAGCCATTGGCCGGCGCAGCTCCGCCGGCATCGTCGGCCTCGGCGCGGCGGCGGCGACCGTGGCGGCGGGGCTGTTCCCCACGGCGATGATCGGCACCATTTCGGTGTTCTGGATGCTGCTTATTCTGGTGCAGGTTCTCGGCAGCGGCGGCTGGCCGGTGATCGGGCCGTACGCCGCCGAGGTGTGGCCGGCGAGCCTTCGGGCTACCGGCATGGGCTCGGCCTACGGCTTCGGCGGCATCGGCAAGGTGATCGGCCCCGCCGGCCTTGCCTTCATCATCGGCTCCTCGAACATGATCAATCCGAAGGTCACGATCGGCGCCATCACGCCCGCCTTCCTCTATCTCGCCGCCTGGTTCGCCATCGCCGGCATCGTCTATCTCGCCTGGGGAGAGGAGACGCGCGGCCGCACCTTTGAGGCGATCGATGCCGATCTCGCGGCTGAGCGGACCCGCGTTCGGCGGCCGAGGCGGGTGCGCGCGGCGGAATAGCGCGGGCAATTGCGGCGGAGTTGTGGCGGGCGCTGCCCAACTCTCGCCACAGGTCGGTGAGAGGGTGCGGCACCTTTCGATCGGACCCCGCCCATGGCCTTTCCCCCGCGTCCCCGCTCCACGCACACCGAGCCGAGCTTCGCGCCCCTGGGCGCGGCGCCGCGCGACGCGCTGCCGCTTCGCTCTGCCGTGCCGCGCCCCGCGGCAAAGCCGACGGCGAACGATACCGGCCTCGACCGCGAGGCGATGCGCCTTACCGCCGAGCCCCGGCTCGCGCCGGAGCGGGAGGGGCTGACGCTCACCGCGGCGGATCGCATCACCGTCTCCTCGGCGATCACCACCGACGGCAACGGGCGTCCGCGCGGCTTCTTCGGCGTGCTCGGGATCGCCGTGCTGATCGTGCTCGCCGCGATCGGCGCCTACAGCCTCTATCAGTGGGCCGGCGCCTTCCTTCCCTGAGGGATGGATCGGAGCGCAGGGCTGCGGTCTAATGCTGGGCGGGGAAGGGACCGTCCATGCCAAAGCTCTGCGCCAACCTGCATTATCTCTTTCAGGAGCTGCCGTTCCTCGACCGCTTCGCGGCGGCGGCGGCGTGCGGCTTCCGCGCCGTCGAATGCCTTTATCCCTATGAGGCGCCCGCCGAAGCGATCGGCGAGCGCCTCGGTAGGCACGGCCTCACCCTCGCGCTCTTCAACCTGCCGTCGGGCGACCGCGAGAAGAGCGAGCGCGGCCTCGCCGCGCTGCCCGGACGGGAAGCGGATTTTCGCGCCGATCTCGAGCGCGCCTTCGACTATGCGCGCGTCACCGGTGGCCGGCGGCTTCATGTGCTCTCGGGCCTCTGGCCATCGGACCGCGACAAGGCCGAGGGCGAGAGGGTGCTCATCGGCAATCTCCGCGACGCCGCCGAGCTCGCCGCGGCGCAAGGGCTGGAGCTGCTGATCGAGCCGATCAATCCGCGCGACATTCCCGGCTATTTCCTCAACACGCCGCAACAGGCGGCGGCGATCCTGGCGCAGGTCGCGCACCCCAACGTCCGCCTGCAGCTCGACCTCTATCACTGCCAGATCGTCGCCGGCGATCTCGCGACCCACATCCGCCGCCTGCTGCCGCTCGTCGCGCACATCCAGATCGCCGGCGTGCCCGAGCGCCACGAGCCCGATCGGGGCGAGGTCAATTTCGCCTATCTGCTGGGGCTCCTCGACGAGCTCGGCTATGACGGCTGGGTCGGCTGCGAGTACCGCCCCGCTTCGGGCACGCGCGCCGGCCTCGGCTGGGCGCGGCCCTGGGGCATCGAAGCCTCCGCGTAAGCGATGCCGCCGGGCCGGGCCGTCCTCGCTTACGCCACGCGCTGCCGCGTCTCGCCCACCGCCTCTGTCAAGCTGCCGTAGAGCTCGGGCCGGCGTTGCGTCAGCAGCGGATAGCGGCGGCGGATCTCGTCGACGAAGCTCGGATCGAGCTGCGCTGAGAGGCAGGTCTCGTCATCCGAAGCCGTGGCGGTGATCGTGCCCCAGGGATCGACCACCATGCTTCGCCCGACGAAGGCGATCCCGGATTTGGGCTCCGTCCCGTACTGGCCTGAAGCCACGACCCAGACTTGATTCTCGGCGGCGCGGGCGCGCAGGAAGAACTCCCAGTGGTCGTAGCGCGGGCTCAGGAAAGCGGAGGCGCAGACGATGACCCGCGCTCCCTGCAGCGCCAGCGCGCGGTAGACCTCCGGAAAGCGCAGGTCGGAGCAGACGGAGAGCCCGATGGGGCCGAGCTCGGTCTCGAATACCGGCAGCGCATCGCCCGCCGTCACCTTGTCGCTCTCGCGGATGCCGCCCTTGATGTCTTCGCGGTCGGGCGCATCGAAGAGATGCGTCTTGCGATAGCGGCCGACGATCCCGCCGTCGGGTCCCAGCAATGCGCAGGTGTTGTGGTAGACGCCGCCGGCCGCTTCATAGATCGAGCCGGTGATGTACATGCGATAGCGCCGCGCCAGCTCGGCGAGGCGCTCGGTCGTGGGTCCCGGGATGGGCTCCGCGATCTCACGGTAGGCAGTCTTGGTGCTGTAGCCGAGCCCGGTCCAAACCTCGGGCAGCACCACCAGCCGCGCCCCGCGCTCGCCGGCTTCGCGCACCAGCGTCAGCGCCTTCCGCACCGTCGCTTCCTTCTCGCCATCGACCGCGGTGAACTGCACGCAGGCGACGGTGAACGCCTTCTTCGGCATGAGCTTCCTCCCGGTTTGCGCCAACCCTAGCCCCGCGGCCGCCGCGCCTGCAATGCGCCGCGCTGATTTCTCACCGCCTCAACGCTCGACAAACCGCTATCACATCTCCGCCGCGTGCAATCTCTTTCCGACCCGCGCGATCAGCGCGTCGGTTTTTGCCAGGAATGCCTTGAGGATGGGCGAGGTGTTTGCCTTGCTGTAGCCGATGACGAGATCGATCGTCGGCATCTCGCCTTGGAGGGGACGGCTGATCACCGACCAGGGCAGGAAGTTCTGCGCATAGGCCGGCAGCAGCGCGACACCGCGCGTCGAGGCGACGAGCGACATTGCCATGGCGAGATTGTCGGCTTCGTGCGCCGCGCGAAGGTCGCCCCCGATCTGCTTCAGAAACCTACCGATGATCTCGCGTAGCACCGGCGCGGTCTCGGAAATTCCGATGAAGGTTCCGGGCGCGATGTCCTCGACGGCGATGGCCTTGCGCGCGGCGAGGGGATGATCGCTCGGCAGGACGAGGACGAGCGGTTCTTTCGTCACCAGCTTGTAGTCGAGTTCGGGCATCTGCGGCTCCGGCCGCAGGAAGGCGAGGTCGAGCCGGCCTCGCCGCAAGCCGTCGGCCAGCCGCGGCGAGTAGTCGCTCGAGACGGTCACGTCGATATTGGGCAGCTCGTCTCTGAGGATGTTCATGGCCTCGGGCAGCCAGTCCATCTCCTGTCCCGTCAGGAAGCCGATCGCGAAGGACGGCTTTGTGGGTTGAGCCGCCCGCCGCGCTGCCTCCGCCGCCGCCTCCGCGTGGGTGAGCGCTATCCGGGCGTGCTCGAGGAACGCCCGTCCTGCGGCGGTGAGCTCGATGCCGCGCGCGCTGCGCGTCAGCAGCGTTGCCCCGACTTCGTATTCGAGATCACGGATCTGCCGGCTCAGCGAAGGCTGCGCCGTATGCAGCCGGCGTTCGGCCGCGACGGTGAGGCTGCCTTCCTCGGCGACCGCCACGAAATAGCGGAGATGGCGCAGCTCCATGGTGATCCCATGCCTATCAGATATGGCGGCAAGCTTACAAAGTCTTTTTCAGGGACGCTACCCCGGCATAAGTCTGAGGACAGAGCGCGCTTCCGAGGGTGTGTCATACCCGGGAAGCCATACCCGGCCGGCAGATCCGGCCAAGCCGAGGAGAGGACCATGAGCAGCCCCGTCGTCTTGATCACCGGCGGTTTGACCGGCATCGGCCGCGCCGCGGCCATCGCTTTCGCCAAGGAGGGCGCCCGCGTCGTCGTCTCCGGCCGCAGGCCGCCGGAAGGAAAGGCCCTCGAAGCCGAGTTGCAGGGCCTCGGTGCGGAAGCGGCCTTCGTTCAGGCCGACATCCGCCACGAGGACGAAATCGCCCGTCTGATCGACGCGACCATCAGCCGCTTCGGCCGGCTCGACGTCGCCGTCAACAACGCCGGCACGGAAGGCCGGCCCGGCCCGGTCACGGAACAGACCGCCGAGAGCTATGCCGCGACCTTTGACACCAACGTGCTGGGGACGCTCTTGAGCCTCAAGCACGAGCTGCGCGTCATGCAGGCGCAAGGCCGCGGCAGCATTGTCAACATCTCCTCGACCTACGGCCATGAAGGGGCGGCCGGCGCCTCGGTCTATGCCGGAAGCAAGCATGCCGTCGAAGGCATCACCAAATCCGCGGCGCTCGAGGCCGCCGCCTTCGGCGTGCGCGTCAACGCCGTCGCTCCCGGCCCGACCGACACCGGCATGCTCGACCGCTTCACCGGCAACCCCCAGCGCAAAGCCGCTCTCGCGTCGAAAGTGCCGCTCGGGCGCGTGGGGCGGCCTGACGAGGTCGCCCGCGCGATCCTCTTCCTCGCCTCGGACGCGGCCTCCTTCGTGACCGGCCAGGTCGTGACGGTCGATGGCGGCAAGACCGCCGGATGACCCGCCCGCCGATCCCGGCTTCTCCCTTTCCGCTCGCAAATCAGAAGGATATCCGATCATGACACCGCTTTCCGGAAAGACCGCCCTCGTCACCGGCGCTTCGCGCGGCATCGGCCGTGCCAGCGCGCTGGCGCTCGCCAAGGCGGGCGCGCAGGTGCTTGTCCATTATGGCCGCGGCGCGGCCGAGGCCGAGGCGGTGGTGAAAGAGATCCGCAATGCCGGCGGCCGCGCCGAGGCGGTCGCGGCCGATCTCGCGACGCCGGAGGGGCCGCACCGCCTCGCCGCCGAAGTGCGCCGCATCGTCGGCGATCGTCTCGACATTCTCGTCGCCAATGCCGGCATCGCCAAGGCGGCGGTGATCGAGGAGACGACGGTCGAGGATTTCGACCGGCTCTTCGCCGTCAACGTCCGCGCGCCTTTCTTCCTCGTTCAGCAGCTCCTGCCGATCCTGGGCAGCGGCAGCAGCGTCATTCTGCTGTCGTCGCTGGCAGCGCACGCCTCGGTCGGCACGCTGGCGGCTTATGCGGCCACCAAGGGCGCGATCGACACCCTGGTGAAGCACTTCGCCGCCGCGCTCGGGGCGCGCGGCATTCGCGTCAACGCCGTCGCGCCGGGCGTGGTCGAGACCGACATGTCGAGCTTCACCAAGACCGAGGCAGGCCGGAGCTATACGCTCGGGATGCAGGCGCTGCAGCGCCTCGCCCAGCCGGACGACATCGGCGGCGCGGTCGCCTTCCTCGCCTCCGACGCCGCGCGCTGGATCAGCGGCGACACGCTCCGCGTCGATGGCGGCTCGAAGCTCTAGCCGCCGCGGTCCAAGGGGTGCTGTGTTAGGATTTTGCCGACCGGCTCTTTGACATCGTGAAACCTCAGCTCTCAGCTGTCAGCTTTCAGCGATCAGCGTTCCGCGCGGTTTTCAGTGGCCAGTCGTCGGTTCCGCTACCCGGGCGGAAAGCCGATAACTGGCGACGGAGGCGTAAGCTGACGGCTGAGAGCTGACAGCTTCTCAGTGAGTCAGTGAATCACCCCGAAAAAAGAGTCATTGTTGTACACCAATGACTCACTCGCTTCCCCGGGGGATTTTGCTTGACCGGCATTGCCCGGGCATAATCGGCGGCGCCAGCGACAGCGGAGGCGCCGATGAGCGTCAAGCTCTACGCCATGACCTGCGGCCATATCACCGGCAAGCTCGGCTACCTCATGGAAGGCGGCGAGGGCGAGGTGCGGCTGCCGATCCCCACATATCTCATCGAGCATGAGAAGGGCAGCGCGCTCTTCGACACCGGCATGCATCCCGACTGCCAGCGCGACCCGGTCGGTCGGGTCGGCGAGCGCATCAAGGATCTCTTCCGCTTCGACTACGCGCCGGGGGAGGAGATCGGCGCCCGCCTCGCCGCGATCGGCCGCGATCCCGCGCGCATCGACCTCATCATCAGCTCGCACCTGCATTTCGACCATGTCGGCGGCAACGCGCTCATTCCCAACGCCACCGTCATCGTGCAGCGGCGCGAATGGGCGGCGGGCATGGATCCCGATCTCGCCGCGCGCCGCGGCTTCAACCGCCGCGACTTCGATCTCGGCCATGTCGTCCGCCAGGTCGACGGCGAGCACGACGTCTTCGGCGACGGCAGCGTCGTCTGCTTGCCGACGCACGGCCACACGCCGGGACACCAGTCGCTGCGCGTGCGGCTCCCGTCCGGCGAGATCGTTCTTGCCGCCGACGCCTGCTACTTCTGCCAGACCCTGCGCGAGCGGCGGCTGCCGAAGAATGTCCACGACCGCGCCGAGATGTTGGCCTCGCTCGAGCGACTCGCCACGCTGGAATCCCGCGGTGCGCGCATCTTCTTCGGTCATGACGACGCCTTCTGGCGCACCGTACCGCAGGCGCCGCAGCCAATCGCGTGACGGCCTTCGGCCATAGAACTCAAGTGTTTATCGGCGATTCCGCAATATTGTGAGCAGCCCGCAAGAGGCTGCCGCAGAATTTTTAACCATCAGCGCGCCAAATCTTGGTTCAATGTACCTTCTGAGGAATCAGGAGTCATGGCGACGCCGGTGATGAAGTCGATCAGCAGGAGCGGCGCGGAGTTGGCACCGGCGGCGATCGCCCCGCCGCTCTCGCTGCGGCCTTTCGCCGAGGACGCGGCCGGCGCCGGCTATTTCGCCAGCGACCACCATCACCGCTACGTCGCTGCGGCGATCTTCCGCGAGCTGGCGAAGGGCCGCTGGTTCGTTCTGCTCTGCGGCGAGCACGCGGCCGATGCCGAGCTCGTCGAGCGCTTCCTCAACGACGAGGGCAGGGAGCGCTATCGCGCGACGCTGCTGCGCTGCCAGGCGGAGACGGATTTCGGCGCCATCGTCCGCGCCTATAACCGCCGCCTCGGTCTCCGGCAGGAGGCGGCCAGCGACGGCCTCTGGACGCTGCTGTCGCATCTGATGGCCGAAGTGCGCAAAGGCGTCCGCCGCATCCTGGTGCTCGACAACGCCGACGCGCTGGAGCCGACCTGCTTCGACGAGCTGCTGCGCTTCACCCGGCTCGACGAGCCGCATGTGATGCCGGTCGTGCTGCTCGGTGATCCCGGCTTTGCCGACCGCCTTGCCTCGCCGGCGTACGGTTTCCTCACCTCGGCGATTGCCGGCCGCGTCGGCTTCGACCGGCTCGAGCCGGAAGAGGTCGGGGCGTTTCTCCGCTACCAGCTCAATGCGACGGGTGCCGACGCGGCAGACCTCTTTCCGCCGGAGGTCGTCTCCGTCATCGCCGCCACCGCCGGCGGCAGCGCCGCGGCGGTGAACCGGCTGGCGCGCGACGTGCTGGAGCAGGCGAGGGACGAGGAGGAGCGCGCTGCTGCCGCGCTGCCGCCGCCCCCCATTGCGGACCCGGTCGAGGAAGCGTTTCCTGCGACGGAAGAGCCGGAAGCAGCGGAAGAGCCGGAAGAACTGTCGGCGCCGCCGGCGCCGCTGCGGCTGAGCGCGAGGCCGCTGCCCTCGCCGCGGCTGCCGCGCGTCGGGCGCCTGCCGTTTCTACCACGCCTGGGGCGCTTGCCGTCGGTGCCGCGCTTGAGCTTGCCGCCGCTGCCGCGCTTGAGCTTGCCACCGCTGCCGCGCTTGGGCTTGCCGCCGCTGCCGCGCCTCCGTCGCGTGCCGCGTCTGCCGCGCCTGGGTCGCTTGCCGGTGCCGTTCGCGCTCGGCGTTTATGCCGTTGCGGCGTCGCTCTCGGGGCTTGGCCTGCTCTATCTCCTGGCGCCGCGCGCCTCGCACGAGCCGACCGTCGCGAGTGCGCCGGTCGCCGAGCCGCCCACGACCCCGATCGTCGCCGCGGCACAAAATCCCGCCGTCGCGCCGACTGCTCCGTCGGCGCCGCCGTCCGACATGGCGGCGCAAGCGGCGGCCGTCGAGCCCTCCGCC
>DASQSR010000228.1:0-8782 GCA_035642295.1 Allostellaceae bacterium
TGCGGCAGATAGGCGCGGCCGGGATCGCCCAGCAGGACCAGCGCGCCCGCGTCGGCAAGCCGGCGAAGCCAGAGCGTCAGCCGCTCGGCAAGCGGCCGCTCGTAGCACATGTCGCCGACCAGCACGACCTGCCACGGCGACGGCAGGCGGCCGATCACGTCCTCGCCGAGGACCGCGACCTCGAGGCGATTGAGCGCGCTGTTGAGCGCGATCGCCGCGGCGGCGAAGCCGTCGATCTCCGCCGCCGTCGCCTGGGCCGCGCCCGATTTTGCCGCTGCCAGCGCAAGCAGGCCGGAGCCGGCGCCGAAATCGAGCACCTTGCGGCCGTACACCAGCGTGGGGTGATCGAGAACATATCGCGCCAATGCCTGACCGCCCGCCCAGGCGAAAGCCCAGTAGGGCGGGGGTAGCTGCGCGCGGCCGAGCTCCGCTTCCGTCGCCAGCCAGAGCGGCGTGATCTCGGTCGCGAGGTGAAGGCGGATTTCCGGCACCAGCGGCGGTGCCGCGATCGCCGTGTTGGCGCGGATGAAGCGGGCGGCCTCAGCCGACATGCGCGGCGATGATGCCGATCAGCAGCAGCCATCCCGTCCAGCGGTTGGAGCGGAATTTCGCCAGGCAATCGGCGGGATCGTCGATATCGACCGTCGCCGCCTGCCAGCAGAGCTGCAGCAGCGCCGCCGCGAGGCCCAGATAGAACGGCCAGCGCATCGCCGCGGCCGCGCCGGCCTCCGCCCAGAGCGCCACCGCTGCGCCATAGAAGACGAAGAGCCACGGCCGCGTCGCCGCGCCCAGCGCCAGCGCCGAGGACTTGACGCCGATCAGCACGTCGTCCTCCTTGTCCTGATGGGCGTAGATCGTGTCATAGCCGAGCGTCCAGGCGATGCCGCCGAGATAGAGCCAGAACGCCGGGGCATCGAGCCGCCCCGTCGCCGCGGCATAGCCCAGCAACGCCCCCCAATTGAAATTGAGCCCGAGGAAGAATTGCGGCCAGTAGGTGACGCGCTTCATCAAGGGATATGTCGCGATCAGCAGCAGCACCAGAAGCCCGAGCAGAATGGCGAGGCGGTCGAGGCTGGCCAGCACCGCGGCGCCGATGGCGAGTTGGGCCGCGAGAAACAGTCCCGCCTGGCGCAGCGACACGGCGCCGCTCGGCAGCGGCCGCGTCCGCGTCCGGGCGACGCGCGCGTCGAAATCGCGATCGATGATGTCGTTGAGGGTGCAGCCGGCGCCGCGCATCGCCATGGCGCCGATGCCGAAGAGCGCGATGAGCCGCCAGTCCGGCCAGCCTGGCGCGGCGAGCGCGATCGCCCACCAGCCGGGAAACAGCAGCAGCCAGGTGCCGATCGGCCGGTCGAGGCGCGCGAGGCGGATATAGGGAAGCAGCGCCGGCGGCGCCCAGCGCTCCGCCCGGTCGCCGCTGCGGATGTCGCTCATCGCGCCGCCGGAACGGGCGGGAGCGGCTTCGCCATGTCGGCCGTCATCGTCATCGGCTACTCTCTCAAGCGGCGCCATCTTGCCCGCCGCCCGCGCCGCGGCCAAGCCCGCCGATGACCGCCGTCAAAACCCGCCTCTACGTCACCACCGATCTCGCCGGCGGCCTCTCGATCGGCCTCGACCCGTCGCAGGCGCATTATGTCAGGACGGTGCTGCGCCTCGACAAGGGCGCCGCGATCGCGCTCTTCAACGGCCGCGACGGGGAATGGCTCGGGCGCATCGACGGCGCCGGCAAGGGCTGGTGCTCGGTCACGCTCTACGAGCAGCGCCGGCCGCAAGCGGCGGTGCCCGATCTCTGGCTGGTGTTCGCGCCGATCAAGCGCGCCCGCATCGACTTCCTGGTCGAGAAGGCGACCGAGCTCGGCGTCGCCTCGCTCCATCCCGTGGTGACCCAGCGCACGGTCGTCGAGCGCGTCAATCTCGATCGCTTGCGCGCCAATGCCATCGAGGCGGCCGAGCAGACCGAGCGACTGTCGGTGCCGGACCTCGCCGAGCCCCTGCCGCTGTTCGAGCTGATGGCGCGCTGGCCTGCCGAGCGGCGATTGCTGCTATGCGACGAAAGCGGGGCTGCGCCGCCAATTGCCGACGCGCTGCGCCAGGCCGCAGCCGGCCCCTGGGCGGTGCTGGTGGGGCCCGAGGGCGGTTTCACCGAATCGGAGCTTGACGCCCTGCGCAAACTTCCCTTTGTTTCACCCGTCGGTTTGGGACCGCGCGTGCTGCGCGCCGACACCGCGGCACTGGCGGCGCTGGCTGTGCTCCAGGCGCTCGCCGGCGACTGGCGCACGCCGCTCCGGCGTTGACGCCAAGGTCCCATTCGTCGTCATGGCATCGGGGGTTCGCGCAGCGTGTCTGCTCCTTCGCAATCCGGCGGTGCGCCGATCACCGACAAGCGGCAGCTCGTCGAATACTTTGCCGGGGGCGCCAAGCCGCCGGCGCAATGGCGCATCGGCACCGAGCACGAGAAATTCGTCTTCCGCCTCGCCGACCACGGCACCGTCGCTTATGACGGCGCACACGGCATCCGCGCGCTGCTCGAAGGGCTGATGCGCTTCGGCTGGAAGGGCGTGCGCGACGGCGACAACCTCGTCGGCCTCGGCGACGATGCCGGCGGCGCGATCTCGCTCGAGCCGGGCGGGCAGTTCGAGCTGTCGGGCGCAGCGATCGAGACGCTGCACCAGACCTGCCAGGAAGTGACCGAGCATCTGCGCCAGGTGCGCGCGGTGACGAGCGAGCTCGGCCTCGGCGTTTTGGGGCTGGGCTTCCATCCGACGGCGCGGCGCGAGGACGTGCCGTGGATGCCGAAGCGCCGCTACGCGGTGATGCGGCGCTATATGCCGAGCAAGGGCAAGCTCGGGCTCGACATGATGCTCCGCACCTGCACCGTGCAGGTCAATCTCGACTTCGAAAGCGAGCGCGACATGGTGCGCAAGACGCGCATGAGCCTCGCCCTGCAGCCGATTGTCGCCGGGCTCTTCGCCAACTCGCCCTTCGTCGAAGGCAAGCCGAGCGGCTATCTCAGCTACCGCAACCACGTCTGGACCGATGTCGATCCCGACCGGACCGGGCTGCTGCCCTTCGTCTTCGAGCCCGGCTTCGGCTTCGAGCGCTATGTCGAGTACATGCTCGACGTGCCCATGTACTTCGTCTATCGCGACGGCCGCTATCTCGACGCCGCGGGGCAGTCGTTCCGCGACTTCCTGCGTGGCAAGCTGCCGGCGTTGCCCGGCGAAGTGCCGAGCATGAGCGACTGGAGCGACCATCTCACCACCGTCTTTCCCGAGGTTCGGCTGAAGCGCTATCTCGAGATGCGGGGCGCCGATGGCGGTCCCTGGCACCGGCTCTGCGCGCTGCCGGCGCTGTGGACCGGGCTCTTCTACGACCGCGCCGCGCTCGATGCCGCCTGCGATCTCGTCGCCGACTGGACCGCCGAAGAGCGCGAGCACCTCCGCCGCGACATTCCACGCTCCGGTCTCGCGACTCCGTTCCGCGGTGGCACCGTGCGCGACGTCGCCGTCGAAGTGGTGGCGCTGGCCCGGGCCGGGCTCGCCCGCCGTCGCCGGCTCGACAGCGCCGGCCAGGACGAGACCCACTATCTCGAGCCCCTCGCCGAGATTGCCGATAGCGGCCGCACCGCGGCGGAGCGCCTGCTCGACGACTACCGGACGCGCTGGGGCGGGCGCATCGACCCGATCTTCGCGCAAGAAGCGTATTGACGCGCTCGCGCGGCGGGACGCCGCACGCGCCCCCCGGTTTTTTCCCGGAACCTCGTCGCAGCCGGGGCGTTCTCTCACCGCAGCCTTAAAGCGGCTGCGTGACTTGTCTCCAGCGCCCCGCGGCCTGTCCCCCCACGCTGCGGGGCGCCTCCTTTTTTACTCTCTGCCGAGGCTGAGCACCGCCCAGCGCTGCGGCTCGGCCGAACCGACGGTCGGCGGCAGGCCGGACAGCGACATCCAGCGCGACTGGAACCACGCCGAGGCGGAGAACTCCACCCGGATGCGGCGGCTCGCCGGCGGCCCGTCGAGGCCGATCGCCGCCCAAGGAATAAGCGCTTCGCCGACAACGCGCGGCTGGTCGGCGCCGAAATAGAGCGCGTGCGCTCCCGGCACCGCGGCGCAACGCGTCTCTGCGCGCTCCGTCGCCGCCCCGGCGCAGAGCAGCGGTGTCATCAGCACATGGTCCCGCTCCAGCTCCTGCGGCGGCGGCGGGACGAAGTAGAGCGTGAAGCGCCGCGGCCCGGCGCCGGCGTCGACATCGAGCTCGACGCGGTAGGCGTCCGCCAGCGGAAATTCGCCGTCATAGGCGAGGAGCTCGGGATCGTAATAGTCCTGGCCGATGGTGGCGAAGGCGAGGCCGGCTTCGTTCCAGGCGAGATACGCCTCGCCGAAGGCGATATCGCCCGGCTGCGGCTGCAGCGGCGGCAGGAGAGACTGCGGTTTCGGCCAGTCGATGAGCGATTCGTGCTCGGCGTCGATGCGCGCGTGCGGCACGGTGAAGCCCGGCAGCGCCTGGCGCGGCAGCGGTTCTGCCGCCGCGTGCAGCGCCGGAAGCGCGCGGTTGGCGGCCTCGAGCGCCGCGATCAGTTGGCGGTAAGGCTGGTCGCGAACGTCGACGAGGCCGAAATTGTAGTCCTCGCGATCGGCGCGGCCGCCTTCGGGATAGTCGTAATACTGGAACCAGTGGAGTCCGAGGATGTCGGCGAAACCGGCGAAGTTGCGCGCCGCGGCGCCGGCGCCGCGCGCGCGCTCGGCTTGCGTGTCCACCGTCATGAGGTGGCCGTTGTTGCGGTTGCCGGTGCGATTTTCGCGCGCGGCGTAGAACCACTCCGACACCAGCACCGGCTTGCCATGCGTGAGGCGCTGCAGCCCGTCGAAATAGTAAGGGGCAACCCATCCTTCGGGGCTGTCGACGTTGTAGTTCGTGGCGATGACGTCGACGTGTCGCGTTTCTGCCTCGACCGCCATCGGATCGTAATAGATCGGCAGCCGATCGCCGAAGAACAGGGCTTCGGGATCGGCGGCGTGCAGCGCGCTTTCCGCCAGAGCGTAATACCGCTCGGCCACCACGCGGGTCCATTGCCGGACCGCGGCAGTTCCGTTGCCGCCGGGTCTCAGCCGCGTGAAGGCTTCGGCGTGCAGCAGCTTCTGCCAGCTGTCGACACCCGGCGGCGGCACGAAATCGGCGGTGAAGCGCCGCCAGTCGTCGTGATAGCGCTGGCGCAGCTCGGCGAGCCAACGCTGTTTCGTGTAGTTCGATGCCGGCTTCGCGGAATAGAAGACGAAGAGCGCGCCGCTCCACCAGCCGGCCTCGTTGTCGGAGAAATAGCCGATACGATAGGGCGTCCCCCGGTAGGGCGCGGTGAGGCGTTCGGCTTGCACGCGCATCCGCTCCGCCATGGCGGGGTCGAAGGGATCGAACCAGTGGAACTTGGTGAGGCGGCCGAGCTCCAGGTTGATGACCGTCGGAAGACGGAGGCTCGGCGGCGCCAGCGACCAGGCGCCGGCGGTGTTGAAGCCCCAGCCGAGCAGTCGCTGGCGCGTCGCCTCGGTCCACGCGCCGAGGCTCGGCGCCGCTTCCTGCCAGGTATAATGCGGCCGGTCGAGATGGGCGCCCGAGGCGCCGCCATCGACGACGTTGACGCCGATCGAGAAGAAGCGCTCGCCGCAGGGCGTGCGCAGCCAGGCACGGCCGCCGGCATCCCGTTCGACCGTCCAGCGCGTCGTCGGCGCCGTGCCGAGGTCGCACGCCCGGGCCGCGGCTGCAAGGCCGGGAAGCAGCACAAGGCTCAACAGCGCGGCGCGCCAGGATCGGCCCCCCAACCTCGCCCTCCCGCTAGGCCGCCCCAGGGGGCGAAGAAGGTGCGGGAGAGGCCGGGCGACTGGCGGAAAGCTGATCCTCGAGGCTAGGCAATCGCCGACCCCGCCGAGATCCCAGCGCCGGTCAACCCTCCGGCGCTCACCGCTGCGTGCCGCCGACGGTCAGCCCGTCCATGCGCAAGGTCGGCTGGCCGACACCCACCGGCACGCCCTGGCCGTCTTTGCCGCAGGTGCCGATGCCGTCGTCGAGCTTCAGGTCGTTGCCGATCATGCTGACCTTGGGAAGGGCGTCCGGGCCGTTGCCGATGAGCGTCGCGCCCTTGACCGCCGGCCCGATCTTGCCGTTCTCGATGAGATAGGCCTCCGAGGCGGAGAAGACGAACTTGCCCGAGGTGATGTCCACCTGACCGCCGCCGAAATTGACGGCGTAGAGGCCGCGCTTCACCGAGGCGATGATCTCCTGCGGGTCCTTGTCGCCGGCCAGCATATAGGTGTTCGTCATGCGCGGCATGGGCGCATGGGCAAAGCTCTGGCGCCGGCCGTTGCCGGTGGGGCGCATGCCCATGAGGCGGGCGTTGAGGCGGTCCTGCATGTAGCCCCGAAGGATGCCGTCCTCGATCAGCACCGTGCGCGAGGAGGGCGTGCCCTCGTCGTCGACGGTGAGCGAGCCGCGCCGGTCGCGCATCGTCCCGTCATCGACGACGGTGACCCCCTTGGCGGCGACCCGCGTGCCGATCAGCCCGGCGAAGGCCGAGGTCTTCTTGCGATTGAAATCACCTTCGAGGCCGTGCCCCACGGCTTCATGCAGCATGACGCCCGGCCAGCCCGGGCCCAGCACCACGGTCATCTCGCCTGCTGGCGCCGGCACCGAGCCGAGATTGACCAGCGCCTGGCGCAGCGCCTCGTCGACTTGCGCCCGCCATTGCCCCGGATCGAAATAGCGCTGATAGGCAAGGCGCCCGCCGGCGCCGGAGGAGCCCGTCTCCATCCGGTCGCCTTCGCCGACGACGATGCTGACATTGAGGCGCACCAGCGGCCTGATGTCGCCGACGCGGGCGCCGTCGGGACGGATGATCTGCACCGCCTGCCAGGAGCCGGCGAGCGATGCCGAGACCTGGCGGACGCGCGGGTCGCGGCTGCGCGCATAGGCGTCGATCTCGGCGAGGAGCTTCGCCTTCTCGGCGAAATCGATCTGCGACAGCGGGTTGAGATCGGTGTAGAGGCTCTGATTGGTGCCTTGCGGCGGCAGGGCGAATTGCGCGCTCTGGGCCTGCTGCACCGCCCGCACCGTGGCGGCGGCGCGGCGGATTGCCGCTTCGGAGAGCTCCGAGGCATGGGCATAGCCCGCCGCTTCGCCGGAGAGCGCGCGCAGCCCGAAGCCCTGCGCGGTGTCGAACGCGGCGCTCTTGATGCGGCCGTCGTCGAAGGCGAGGCTCTCGGATTGGCTGTATTCGAGGAACAGCTCGCCGTCGTCCATGCCGTGCAGGGCCTCGGCGACGATCTTCTCGACGCGGCCGCGGTCCATGCCGGTCTGGGTGAAAAACAGCTCGTCGGTCGCTGCAAGATCGGTCATCGCAAACTCCTTGCGCCTGCTGCTTATTGCCAGAGCCGCGCGCCTCGTGCCAGGGGGGACGTGGCCCTCGGAGGGATATGGGCAGCCGCGGGCGGCGGAGAAGTGCGCGCCGGATCGGTTCGCCCCCCGCGTGCGCCCTGTATCTGCCGGATTATGCGGCATAAAGTCGCAACGTTGCGGTTGGCGTCGCGCCGGTGTGGGCGCTATTAGGAGGGCGTTCGGCGAGTGCCGGCGGCACGGGAGGGGGCGGCGGCGGAGAGGCTGGCGCCTTCCGCCACATCCGGAACAGGGGATCTCAAGGCATGAGACTGGTTCGCTGGGTCGCATCGAGGGGCTGGGCGGCGCTGCGGAGCCGCGCGACGGGGCTCGGCCTTGCGGCGGCGGCGCTCGCCTTGGCGGCAACGCCGGCGGCGCTCGCGGAGCAGGCGCACGACTGGCAGCTCGGCATGCAGCCCGCCGCCTCGCCGGTGCGCGATGCCATCGACTCCCTGCACGACGAGCTGCTCGTCATCATCACGCTCATCACCCTCTTCGTGCTGGGGCTGCTGCTCTACGTCATCCTCCGCTTCCGCGCCTCGGTCCATCCGACGGCGTCGCAGACGACGCACAACACGCTGCTCGAGCTGCTGTGGACGACGGTGCCGATCCTGATCCTGGTGATCATCGCCATTCCGTCCTTCAAGCTGCTTTATTTCGTCGGCGGCACGCCGCACGCCGATCTGACGCTGAAGGTGACGGGGCACCAGTGGTATTGGAGCTACGAGTATCCCGACAACAAGGACGTCTCCTTCGACAGCGCCTTCGTCGAAACGAAGGATCTGAAGCCGGGCCAGCCGCGTCTCCTCACCGTCGACAATCCGGTCGTCCTCCCCGTCGGCGCCAAGGTCCGCATCCTGGTCACCAGCACCGACGTCATCCACAGCTGGTTCGTGCCGTCGATGGGCGTGCAGGAATATGCCATCATCGGCCGCACCAACGAATCCTGGATGGAGGTCGAGCGGCCGGGTACCTATTACGGCCAATGCAATCAGATCTGCGGCCTCAATCACCCCTTCATGCCGATCGAGATCAAAGGGGTGTCGAAGGAGAATTTCGAAAAGTGGGTGGCCGACCCGAAGATGAAGTTCGCGGCCAACGGCGACCCGCTTCCGGCGCAGCTCGTCGCCGACGCCGGACGGCATTCGCCGCAGGCGCAGTAAGCATCGGACGAGGATAGACCCATGGCGTATGGCACCGCTCACGGACACGAGGCGCACGGCGACCACCGGCCCGGCTTCTTCACGCGCTGGCTGTTCTCGACGAACCACAAGGACATCGGCACCCTCTATCTGATCTTCGCCGTCACCGCCGGCCTCATCGGCGGGCTCGTCTCGGTGCTGATGCGCATCGAGCTGATGACGCC
>DASQSR010000229.1:0-7128 GCA_035642295.1 Allostellaceae bacterium
GGCCATCAGCAGGACGCGCTGACAACGGCGCAGCAGGCGGAGCAATTGGCGCAGCAGGCGCTGCACGAAGCGCAGGAGGTGCAGCAACGCTGACGGAAGTCAGGCGTTTGCGCCTTTGCCGTGACAGCGGGGAGCCGGAGCGCCCGGGTCCCTGCTTTCGCGGCAACGGCGCAACGCGAGGGGCTGCCGTTCGAGTGGGGGACGCTCTCTTCTCTCTAGACCACGCCGTCGCGGCGGAGCTGGGCGATGCGCTCGGGCGCGAAGCCGCATTCCCCTAGCACTGCGTCGGTATCGGCGCCGAGGGCGGGCGCCGCACGTCGCGGCGGCTCTGCGCCGCAGGCGATGGGCGGGCTCACCATGCGGAAATCCGGCCGCTCGGGATGCGGCACGCTGGAGACGAGGCCGCGCTCGCGCAGGAACGGATTGTCGAGCGCGGCGGCGAGATCGTTCACCGGCGCCGCCGGCACCCGCCCGGCGAAAGTCGCGAGCCATTCCGCCGTGGTCTTGCGGCCGAGCGCCTCGTCGAGCACGGCAGTAAGCGCGTCGCGATGGGCAAGGCGCTCGGGAAAGCCGAGGAAGCGCGGATCGGCGAGGAGATCGGGACGGCCGATCGCCTCGCACAGCGCCGTCCAGAACTTCTCCTTGTTGCACATGAGGAAGATCCAGCCGTCCCCGGTGCGATAGAGCTGGCTCGGCGTGATCGAGGGATGGCTCGACCGCTTCTCGCGCCCCTGCGCATGGTCTTCGTTGAGGTACCAGGTGGCGAGATAGCTGAGGTTCTGCAGGGCGGACGCGAAGAGGTTGACATCGACGTCGCGGCCTTCGCCCGAAGCGCGCGCGGCGATGACGCCGGAGAGAAGGCCGAGTCCGGCGAAAAGGCCGGTCATGTAATCGACGACCGAGAGACCCATGCGCGCCGGCGGCCCATCCGGCTCGCCGGACAGCATGAGATACCCCGTCTCCGCCTGCATCAGGTAGTCGTAGCCGGGCCAGTGGGCGCGGGAGCCGTCGCGGCCATAGGCGGAGAGATGGACGCAGACGAGGCGGGGATTGGCTGCTTTGAGATCCGGATAGGTGAGACCGAGCCGCGCCGGCAGGTCGCCGCGCAGATTGTCGAGCAGCGCGTCGGCGCGGCGCGCCAAGGCGTGCAGCACCTCGCGCGCGCCAGGGTGCTGCAGATCGAGCGTGACGCTGCGCTTGTTGCGGTTGAAGCTCTGGAAGAAAGGGCTGTCATCGTCGCCGAAATGGAAGGGACCGACGCGGCGCGCGGTATCGCCGCCCTCGCGCGGATTCTCGATCTTTATCACTTCGGCGCCGAGATCGGCGAGCTGCAGCGTGCCGAACGGCCCGGCACCGTACTGCTCGACGGCGATGATGCGCAGACCCGCGAGCGGCAGCATCAGACGGGATTCCGCTGAATGAGCTGGCGGGCGATGATGATGCGCTGCAGCTCGTTGGTGCCCTCGCCGATGACGAGGAGCGGCGCGTCGCGATAAAGGCGCTCGACGGTGAACTCCTTGGAATAGCCGTAGCCGCCATGAATGCGCATGGCTTCGAGGCTGCAGGAGACCGCCGCCTCGCTGGCGAAGAGCTTCGCCATGCCCGCCTCCATGTCGCAGCGCTCGCCCCGGTCATAGGCGCGCGCGGCGTCTTCGACCAGAAGCCGCGCGGCGCGCACCTGGGTTGCCATGTCGGCGAGCTTGAGCTGGATCGCCTGGTGCTCGCAGATCGGCTTGCCGAAAGTCTTGCGCTGCTGGCTGTAGGCGACGGCCTCATCGAGCGCCGCCTGCGCCACGCCGACGCCGCGCGCGGCGACGTTGATGCGGCCGAGCTCGAGCCCGCCCAGCGCATGCTTCAGGCCCATGCCTTCGGCGCCGCCGATGAGCCGGTCGGCGGGAAGGCGGTAATCGCTGAACACCAGCTCGGCGGAATCGATGCCCTTGTAACCGAGCTTCTCCAGCTTGCGGCTCACGGTGAAGCCGGGCCCCTTCTCGGCGAGGAAGAGGCTCATGCCGCGATGGCGGGGCTCGGCGGCGGGATCGGTCTTCACCAGCAGAGCGAAGCACTGGCCGTGGATGCCGTTCGAGATCCAGGTCTTGGTGCCGTTGACGCGGTAGTGGTCGCCCTCGCGCCGCGCGGTGGTGCGGATCGCCTGGAGATCGGTGCCGCAATCGGGTTCGGTGAGCGCGAGGCCGCCCCGCAGCTCGCCCGAAGCGAAGCGCGGCAGGAAGTGCCGCTTCTGCGCCTCGGTGCCGAAGCGCTGCACCGCGGCGGCCATGATGAGATGCGAGTTGAAGATGCCGGAAAGCGACATCCACACTTGCGAGACCAGCTCGACGATCCGCGCATAGAGCGTGGTCGAAAGGCCGAGCCCGCCATATTCGGCCGCGATGGTCGCGCCGAAGAGGCCGAGCGCCTTCATCTCGGCGACGATCTCCTCGGGATAGATGTCGTCGTGCTCGAGCCGGTGGACATGGGGCTTGACCGAACGGTCGAGAAAGCGCCGCACGCTGTCGAGAATGAGCGCGTCCTGATCGTCGTCCCGGGCCCGCTGCACTGTCATTCCGCGCCTCCTCCGCTGATCCTCCGGTGCCGCGCTTCATCTCCTGGCGAGCGCGCTTGACCGGCGCGGCAGAGGGCTAGCATTCTCGCGGGAACAAGTCCATGAGCCGCGGCGGGGCGAGGCGAAGATGAAGCTTGAAGGGCTGCGCGTCGTCGATCTCTCCCTCTTCCTGCCCGGGCCCTATCTCACCTTGACGCTCGCCGATCACGGCGCCGAGGTCATCAAGGTCGAGCCGCCGGAAGGCGATCCCGGCCGCGCGATCGGGCTGGCCGACGGCGAGACGACCGTCTTCTTCCGCACCCTGAACCGCGGCAAGAAGAGCGTCGTGCTCGATCTCAAGAGCGAGTCCGGGCGCAAGGCGCTGCACGCGCTTTGCCGCAGCGCCGACGTCTTCGTCGAGAGCTTCCGCCCCGGCGTCATGATGCGGCTCAAGGCGGATTACGCGACGCTCGCCGCGCTCAATCCGCGGCTCGTCTATTGCTCGATCAGCGCCTTCGGCCAGAGCGGGCCCTATCGCGAGCGCCCGGCGCATGATCTCGCGGTCGAGGCGCTGGCGGGCTCGGTCGGCCAGACGCAGGGCGCGGACGGCGCGCCGGCAATTCCGGGCCTCGCCGCGGCGGACATGCTGGCCTCGCTCCAGGGCCTCTCGGCGGTGCTGATGGCGCTCTATCGGCGCGAGCGCAGCGGGCGCGGCGATTATGTCGATATCGCCATGCATGACGCGGCGCTGGGCGGAATGCCCAACCTCATGGGCGCGGTCTTCGCCGAACGACGGGCGCCGGTCGCCAAGCACGAGCGCTCGACCGGCGGCGCCGCCTTCTATCAGCTGTACCGGACGCGCGACGGGCGCCACCTCGCGCTGGGTGGCCAGGAGATGAAGTTCGTGCACACGCTGCTCGGCGAATTCGGCCGGCTCGACCTCGCGGCGCTGGCCGAGCGGGGGCCGGGGCCGCATCAGCGGCCGCTCATCGACGAGCTCGCCGGAATCTTCCGCGAGCGCAACCTCGCCGAATGGGTCGAGTGGTTCCGCGGGCGCGACATCTGCTTCGCCCCGGTGAACGATCTGCGCGAAGCCGTCGACGACCCGCAGGCGCGGGCGCGCGGCATGATCCTCATCGACGCGGCGGGGCGCGAGCATCTGGGACCGGTGATCAAGTTCGACGAGGAGCCGGCGGCGCCGCACCTCACCGCGCCGCGCCTCGGCGAGCACACCGCGGCCGTGCTCGCCGAACTCGGCCTTGCGCCGGAGCGGCGCGCGTAGCGGATCGTCGCGCAACATCCCTGCACGGTTAGCGCAGGGGGTTGTACAGATGGGCCGTTCAGGCGTCTGCTCTCGAATCTGAGCAACCGGCGCGGGCGCCGATCGGCAACTCCTAGATCGACCCATCACGGACATCGTCGCGGCTTGAAGCGATGTCGGTACCGAGACGTCAATCCGTTCCTCGGCAAAGCGACTTGCGTACTGGGACATGCCGAGCGATGCCAGCCACTCCACAATCGTGGACATGCCTTTCCCCCGGGGCTTTGCGCCACCAGAGACACTACAGCATCGGTGCCATGCGAATAGTGACCATAGTCACTATCCGCAGGGCACTTTGCCATCTCTCAAAGAAACGATCGGTCTCGGCGCGCCCCGATTGGTTGCCATCGCCGTGAGGGATCCATGGCGCGTGACTAAAGCTTCACCACGAGCCGGTTGCGTGTGCCGATGCGCTCGTAGCTCATTTCGCTGACGAAGTGGCGCATGAGCAGGATGCCAAGTCCGCCGATGGCGGCATCGTCCAGCGAGGAAGGACGCGGCCGCATCGGGGCTTCACTCGGGTCGAAAGGCTGCCCCTGATCCTCGATCGCCGCAATGACCGAGCCTTCCGCCGCTGAAAGCGTCACCCTGATTTCCGGATTGTCGCTTGCAGCCACGCCATGAGCGATGATGTTCGAAACCGCCTCTTCGAGGCAAAGCTGGAGGCGAAACGCGACCTCGTGGGACAATCCCAGGTTTTGAATGAAGCCGTCGGCCCACGCTGTCAGGCGGGCGAGTTCCGTCAGGTCCCGGCCAAGCACAAGCGACCGGTCGCCGGTCACGCCGCCCGCTCTCCGTCTGCGCCCCGCGACGGAACGATCTTATCGCGCCGCGTCAAGCGCAACCGCCGCCTTCGCCTCGGCCAGGTCATGGAAAATCGGGATCAGCGTGTCGATGCTCGCCGTCTTGAGCGCCCTCTCGACGAGCGCCACGGGGGACAGCAGCACCATCTTTCCTCCGTTGCCACGGACGGCTTTTGCGCCGCTGACCAGCGTGCGCATACCCATCGAGGCGATAAAGCTGACGCGCGACATGTCAACGATGAGCGCGCGCCGGCTGCCCGAGATGGTGCTGAAGCTCAAGTCGATGGCGGCGGCGCCGGCGAGGTCCAACCTGCCGTCCAGGACGATCCTGGCGATGTTACCGTCGAGTTCCTGCACGCTAATCTCCATACCGCCACTCCTTGCGAGCGTGTAATGTCGCCCCGTTTTCGGGCCTCCGAAAGACAGGCGATGCCAATTACACGAAGATAGCGTTTCAATTTCGTGATGGATAGGATTAACCAAAGATTGAGGCGGGGTCCTGCGGGCCCGCGCTCTTCCCGGAAACCGAGGCTTGTCGAGAATGACCGAAGCGCGCACAGGGACCCTCGATATGACCACGGTCACGCGGCTGATCCGGCACCATCCGCTGCTTGCCGCTCTCTCCGACGCCGCTCTTGCCGATCTGCTCGAGGACAGCCAGCTGCTCGACATCGGGGCCGGGGAACGGCTGATGTCGCAAGGCGCAATGAGCGACGCCGTCTATCTGGTGATGACCGGCCACGCGGATGTGACCGTGGACACGGCCTATGGCCCGGTGCCGGTGGCGCGCCTCTCGGGCAACGTGCTGATTGGCGAGATCGGCGTCTTCGCCGGCGTGCCGCGGACGGCAACGGTATGCGCGTGCACGCCGCTGACGGCGCTGCGCATCGAGCCACGGCGTTTTCTCGCGCTCGGCCGCGAGAGCCCTGACCTGCTCTTCTATGTCATCAACCAGCTGGGCGCGCGCATCGCCAAGATCACTCGCGGCATTGCCTTCTATGCGCATGCACTCACCGCGCTCGAGCGACACGACTTCGATCCTGCCATCCTGGAGGAGCTGCTGCACCCCGTGCCGGAGCTGGTGGATTTCGCCGAAAGCTTCCGACGGATGGCGGCGCAAATCGTCCTCCGGCGGGCGCAACGCGAGGAAATGGCGAGCGCCGCCGCCATTCAGCGCGCCATGCTGCCGCCGCCCTGGACGGCCGACGGCGCCGCAAGCGGCATCGAGCTTCACGCCGACATGCGACCGGCGCGGGAAGTGGGCGGCGATTTCTATGATTACTTCCGGCTGAGCGACGGCCGTCTCTGCCTGGCCCTCGGCGACGTGTCGGGCAAGGGTGTGCCAGCATCGCTCTTCCTCGCGCTCACGCGCAGCGTGATCCGCCTCGTCGCACATGACGACGTGAACCTCGCGGCCGGCATCTGTCGTGCCAATGAGCTGCTGTGCGCGGAAAATGCCGCGTCCATGTTCGCGACGGTGTTTTTCGGCATCGTGGACTGCGCGACCGGCACGCTGAGCTACTGCAACTGCGGGCACAACCCGCCACTGATCATACGGACCGACGGGTCCATAGAGACCTTGACGAGCACGGGCCTGCCGCTCGCGATGTTGGCAGGAACGGCCTATTGCGAGCGGAAGATCGCTCTGACGCCCGGCGATCGCCTGTTGCTGTACACTGACGGCATCACCGAGGCCAACAATGTCGCCGGCGACGAGTTCGGCGAAGATCGGCTCCTCTCGCTGGCCGAGGCGTTGCGGCAATCTTCGGCCCGTGAACTCGTGGACGCCGTGCTCGACCGCGTCGCCAAATTCTCCGAAGGAACACCGCAGTCCGACGACCGGGCGTGTCTCGCACTCGTCTTCGCCTGATCGAACCGTCGGCCGAGACTGACGATCGCCGGGCGATCTAAAGCTTGTGCAGAAGCTCGCGAAGCTTGCTCGCCAGGGCGACAATGCTGAACGGCTTGGTGATGCCCCCCTCCTCGCCCGAGGCGCTCTTGCTGCATGATGGCGCTGCGCGCATAGCCCGTGGTGAAGAGAACCTTCATCGACAACACCGCCGGGTTCGGCGCCAAGATGACGCTCGGCGCCGGCGAGATCGCGGCCCTCTCCGCGTAGCTGACCATTCCGCGCGACACGGGCGTCGGCTCGGCGCCGGTTGACAGCGCTGCCGCGAAGGACTTTGGTAGGCGCCGTCATCATGCGCCTGCCGCGACAGAGATCAGCGATCGGCATCGCCGCCCTGTGGCGGCGCAGGCGGTTGCGCCGCGCCGCCGCCTTCCTGGGCATGCTCGGCCTCATGGTCGAGGCCTTGCTGGTGGCAACGCCGCAGCCCGCGGCCGCAGCGCCGCCCTGGGGGCTGGCGCTGTGCCATGCCGGGACGGGCGCGCCCGCCGGCAAGCCCGGCACGCCGGGCAAGCGCGCGTTCTGCCCGATCTGCCTCGCGCTCGCCTTGGGCGGG
>DASQSR010000230.1:0-24792 GCA_035642295.1 Allostellaceae bacterium
GAGGTGCATCCGCCGAAAGGCAATCCGGACGACGTCTTCACTCCCGCCGCATTGGTGCCGGGCGAGCAGGCGGCGGGGACGGTGGAGGAAACCGGCTGCAAGATGACCCATCCCGCAGCCTGACATTGTCGTCGGACACGGCGACGCGCTCCCCCTGTTCTCGTAACCGGGTCAGAGTGATTTTCCTGGTGTCGTGGCACGATGGCGGATCAGGCGGCGCATGCAGCGATGCAATCGAGGGTGCCGTCCGAAGCGGTGAGCCCCGGCGGCTGCTGGGGAACGTCGGTCAGGAATCCGAGCGCAATGTTGGGGAATACCAGCGGCCTCCTGTGATCGGTCGCGGTCTCGTTGGCGGCGGCGCCCGCGGTGGCGTTGTCTCGCCGAACGGCCGTCAGCTTCACCGGGTCGTTCGCGGTCGCTGCACCGAGGGATGCCAAGAGCGCTGCGGCGGCCACCAGACTGAAAACCATGTGACGCATTCTGTCCTCTCCATCAATGCAGTCGTAGACCTTCTCCTCGATCCAAGCGGAAGCCTCGAAGAAAGCCCCGCGCGAGGCGAGGCTAGCGGCCCCGCCCGCAGGGGGCCGCGGGCGGGGCAAAAGTTCGACGAGGGAGGTGACTTACAAACAGTGGTAGGGCCAAATTGATCCCACCAGTGTGATCGAGGCCGGAGGCGCAAAAGAGATCCCCGCCGAAACGATGGCGTCCTTGGTCAGGCCGCGCGCTTGGGATCGGCGGCAGGGCTCGCTATCGTCGTTGGCGCAGGAGAAAATCCAGGGAGGGGACCATGAAGGTGACATTGGGGCGATCGCTTTCCGCCGCGGCCGCGGCGTTGCTGCTGACCGGCGGTGCGGCCGCCATGGCGGCGGCGCCGTTCCAGCTCAGATCCTCGGCCTTTGCCGACAATGGGCGGCTGCCCGCCAAATATGCCGGCCACGACACGTCGAACCCGAACTGCGTCGGCGAGAACATCTCGCCGCCGCTCGCCTGGTCGAACCCGCCGGCAGGCACCAAGAGCTTCGCGATCTTCATGGTCGATCCCGAAGGCCGCCTCGGGCTTGGCGTCGTGCATTGGGTCGCCTACGGCATTCCCGCCTCGGTGAAGCGCTTTTCCGAAGGCGAGGTGAGCAAGCCATCGGACAAGTTCGTCGGCGGCAAGAGCACGCGCAATCTGCCGACCTATTTCGGTCCGTGCACGCCGCCGGGCGACTGGCACCATTACACCTTCACGCTGATCGCCACCGATCTCGACCCCAAGGCGCTGCAGCCGGGCCTGACGCGCGACCAGGTCATCGCCGCGCTCGCGGGACACGCCAAGGGCGCGGCGGGGCTCATCGCCCGGTTCAAGCACCCGTAATCGCGCGCCGTACTCGGTCCCGAGCGACGCGGATCGATCAGCGCTGCACGCGCCGGCGTGCGCGTCGGCATTTGACGTCCGAAAAATCCGGCCGCTCCTTGCAAAAAGCAGCGTCGTCTTTGATCTACCTCAAGGCGAGAGTGCCGCGGCGCGCTCATGGTTGCGCGATGGGAGCTAAGGAGTTGCGCCGCGACCTGCAGCGGTACTGTTACCTGTTGACGCGGATCACCGACGCCGAAGGCGTCAAGTTTCTGATGGAACTGATCGACGAGGCGACGGTGCGATTGATGGAGCTCGAGGCGGCCGCCGAGGAAGATCGCGAGGCGTAGCGGCACTACGCGTACTGCCGCCGTACTCCCTTCGGCGCCGGCGGCTCGCGCCCGACGACGAGCTCGCAGCCGAATTCCTCGACGAACGCCGCCGCCACCGCCGGGTGCATGAAGTAGAGCACCGCGGCGTCCGCCATGCCTACTCTGGTCTGCGCGCCGACGAAGTACCCGTCCGGCCCCGCGTGCTCGTCCAGCCAGGCATAGATGCGGTCGAGCTTTGCGCCGAAGCCGGTCGGAGGCACGGCGATCCGGACGCGGACGGGGAAGTAGCGGTCGGCCAGCGTCTGCTGTGGGGCTGAGCGATGAACCATGGGGCGCCGGAGCGTTCTTGATGCGTTCCATTGTGTCGCGTAGGATGCGGTAGTCAAGCTGCTGCGGGAGAGCGAGCGATGAGGCGACGACACTCGATCGCCGCTGCTATGGCCGGCGCGGCCGCCGCCTGCGCGCTGGCGCAGTGCGCGCCGCCGTCACGCGAATTCCAGGAGGCGTACGCGCGCTGCCGCGCGGTGCAGCCGGGGATGACGCTTGCCGAGGTGCAGCGGCTCTGCGACGTCGTTCGCCAGTATCCGTCCGCCCCTGTCGATCTCGCGCTGGCCGCGGTCAGCCCGACGCGCGGCGCGGCCGGGCCCGAGACGCGGTACTGGTACCGTTACGATGCGCCTTTCCTCATCGGCGACATCTACGTTTATGTCGATGCCAGGGGTGTCGTCACCACCGTCGTGGACTGAAGACCGTCATGCCCTTTGCGCATAGGACGGGCGCCGCCGCCCGGCATTGCGGGCGGTGCCGCGTCTCGCCATAGAGGCCGCCGGCGCGGGGAGGGGCCGGGCATGGCGGAGCAGGTTCGGGCGCAGCACGAGGCTTCTCCGGGGGCGGCGCAGCGGCGTCCCCTCGTCTTCGCCGCCTGCATGATGGCGACCTTCATGGCGGCGGTGGAGAGCACGATCGTGGCGACGGCGATGCCGACCATCGTCGCCGATCTCGGCGAGTTCCGCCTGTTCAGCTGGGTCTTCGCCGCCTATCTGCTCACGCAAGCGGTGAGCGTGCCGATCTATGGCCGGCTTGCCGATCTCCATGGCCGCAGGCGCGTCTTCTTCGCCGGCGCCGGCCTCTTCCTCCTGGGCTCGACCTTGTGCGGCTTTGCCCGCGGCATGGTGCCGTTGATCCTCTTCCGGGCACTGCAAGGCACCGGCGCCGGAGCGGTGCAGCCGCTCGCCTACACCATTGTCGGCGACATCTACACACCGGCCGAGCGGGCGCGGCTGCAGGGCCTGCTCTCCGGCGTGTTCGGCGTTGCCGCGGTTGTCGGTCCGTCGCTCGGGGCGTTCCTCGTCCAGCACGCAAGCTGGCCGGTCGTCTTCTGGATCAACCTTCCCATCGGCGTGGCGGCGATGGCGATGCTCGGCGCGTTCCTCCGGGAAGAGCCGCGCCAGCGGCGGCACCAGATCGACTATGCGGGATCGCTGCTGCTGCTGCTCGGCGGCGGCGCGGTGATGACGGCGCTGGTGGGCGGCGCGAGCTTCGGCGCGGCGACGCTGGCACTGCTCGCCGCGGGCGGCGTGGCGGCGCTGGGCGTGCTGCTCTGGCATGAGCGCCGCATCGCCGAGCCGATGCTGCCGCTCGCGCTGTGGCGCAACCGCGTCGTCGCGCTGGCGAATCTGGGCAGCTTCAGCATCGGCGCGATCATGATCGGCGTCGCCGCCTTCCCGCCGAGCTATGTGCAGGGCGTGATGGGCGGCAGCGCCGGCGCGGCGGGCGCCGCGCTTGGCGCCATGTCGATAAGCTGGGCCTTGGCCAGCGTCCTCGCCGGCCGCGTCATGGTCCGGACCACCTACCGCCTCACCGCCATGATCGGCGGCGCGACGCTGATCGCCGGGAGCGCGGTGCTGATCCTGATGAGCCCGGCGAGCGGCGCGGTCTGGGCGGGGATGGGTGCCCTCGTCGTCGGCATCGGCATGGGCTTCTGCAACACGACCTATCTCGTCGCCGTGCAAGCGGCGGTCGGCGGCACCGAGCGGGGCGCGGCCACCGCGTCGAACATGTTCATGCGCCTCGTCGGCCAGGCGAGCGGCGCGGCGCTGTTCGGTGCCGTCCTCAACGCCGGCCTCGGGGGCGCGGCGAGCGCGACAAGCGCGGCGGTCGAGCGGCTCATGGATCCCGCCTTGCGCGGAAGCCTCGATGCGGGGGAAGCGGCCCGGCTCGGCGCGCTCATGGCCGCGGCGCTGGGCCACGTCTATGGGTTGAGCGCGCTGCTCAGCATCCTCGTGCTGGGGCTCGCCCGCGCGCTGCCGGCGCGGCTCAGCCCGACGCGCGGCTGACCCGAAGGCGCGATCAGGCCGCGACGTCGGGGCTCAGCGCCGGCGCAAACAGGTCGGCAGGCCCGGCCTTGCCCGAAGGCGCGTCGGCGATGGCGAAGGTCTCGTAATAGGTGATCTCGGGCTCGACGCCGTAGCGCTCGCGAATGCCGTCGCGCCAGGGGCCGTCATAGAAGCGCCGCGCCGCCTCGAGGCTCTCCCAGAGATAGCTGCCGCCGGCGACGCCGCCGTCGATGCCGTAGATGAAATGCTTGCGCACGAAGCCGGGGACGCCGAGGAAATCGGGGGCGATCCGGAGGAAGTGCGCGCGGCACTCGTCATAACCGATCGACGGCGGCAGCCGATAGAGCACGATCGCGGTGATCATGGCGTCTCCTCCCGCAGGCTACGGCGTGATGCGTTGACCGGAAGGCCGGGTCGGGACGGTGCGCCAGGCGACCGAGCAGCTCTGGACATAGGGGTAGAACCGCCGGGTCGTCGGACAGAAGTACCAGACGTCGGTTGGCGGCGCGCTGGCGGCAGGGGGCGGTGCCGCCGCCACCGGTGGCAGCGAGACCACCGGAGCGGGCGCCGAATAGGGATAGCCGTAGGGCGGGTAGGCGTAGGGATAGCCCGCGTAGGGATAGGCCCCGTACGGATAGGGATACCCGTACGGGTAGGGATAGCCGTAGGGGTAGGGATAAGGACCACCAAAGCCGAAGTAGACGCCGCTGTGCCAGCCGCCCCATCCGCCATGCCAGCCGCCCCAGCCGCCGTGCCAGCCGCCGCCGCCATGCCATCCGGCCGAGGCGGGCCCGGCGAGGGCCAGTGACGTTGCGATGACGGCGAGGAAATAACGCAGCCTCAACATGGTAGCCTCCGCCCCCGCAGCCCCCAGGGTAATCCCAAACCGCGTCCCGCGCCCGTCCTTTTCACGACAAGCGCCGGGTCAGGGATACTGGCCCGGGAAGGGCACTTGACCCGCATCGATGAAGGCGCCGCCCACCGCGTTCAGCAGCACGATGTAGCCCAGGATCACGAGGAGGAAGAAGGCGGCGATGAGCGCCAGATCCCCCGGCGGAAAGCGCGAGAACATGAGGGCTCGGTTCCTCGATGCCGGGCAATGGCTCGCTGTCGCTGCCGCGCGCCCGGCGCCGGTCCGGCGCAAGAGTTGAGCCGAAGGTCCGGCCGCGCAACGCTGGCTGCGGAGATGGAACAGACGGGTTGCATGGTTCGTTCCGAAGCGAGCGTTGCCGGACAGCGGCCGGAGAGGAGAGCGTGTATGGGCCATGCAAGGATAGGCTGGAGCGGTTGGCTGTTGCTGTGCCTCTGCGCCGCGGTCGCGGGCTGCCAAACGGGACCCGCGACGCCGCCGCAAGCGCGGGTGAGCGAGGAGCAGCAGCTCGTCGACCAGGCGCGTCTCGCGGTGGTCAATCTGCGCAGCGGCAGCTCGCCGGTCGCCCAGTCGATCAACGGCTATCTGCCGCGCGCCCGGGGCGTGCTGATCTTTCCCGACCTGCTGCGCGCCGGCTTCATCATCGGCGGCTCGGGCGGCACCGGGGTGCTGCTGGCGCGGACGCCTTCCGGCTGGAGCGATCCCGCCTTCTACTTTGCCGGCTCCGGGTCCTTCGGCCTGCAGATCGGTGCCGAGGGCGGCAATGTCATGTTCGTCGTCATGAATGACGGCTCGCTGAAGAAGATCGCCAGCGGCACCGGCGTCAATCTCGGCGGCGACGTGTCGCTCGCGGTCGGCCCTTATGGCGGCGGCGCGCAGGGCGCCACCACCACCAATCTCGGCGCCGATCTCGTCGCCTTCTCCGCCCAGCAGGGTGTCTTCGGCGGGGCGGCGGTGCAGGGCGGCACGATATCGCCGCGCCAGGGGTGGAACGACGCTTACTACCGGCCGGGGGCGACGCCGCAGGCGATCATTGCCGGCGAGTATCACAATCACGGCGCTCGCGGGTTGATCGAGGCGCTGGCCGTCGCCAGGACGCGCTGAGAGGCGCGCCCGCGACGCCGTGCGGCCTGCCTCAGGCGCCCGCCTGGCAATTGCCGGTGCAGCGATAGTGATAGGGATCGGTGACGTTGTAACCGCCCGGCGTCGAGCTGCCGCTGGTCGCGGCGGCGGCGCAGCCTCCGAGCGCAAGCGCCAAGGCGAGGCCGAGCAGCGCACGCGCGCGCCGGCGATCGTGGCGGCCGGCGCTCATGAGTGCGCGCCAACCGAGGAATGGACGGCGATGGCCGCCAAGCGCCGGCCCGACGCGCGTGCGGTGCGCGCCGCGTTGCGGCCGGCGCGCCAGTCGCGCAACTCCTCGCGGCACAGGCCGACGAACACGACGATGTCGGTCACGAATACGACAGTCAGCAGCGCGACGCGCCACACCAGGTCTTCCGACACGATTTCCGCTCCTTGCACCGAGGGTCCAAAGCGTGAGCCGCTTCTTGCTTGCCTCGGGACAATACGTAGGCGGCGGCGCGCGGATCCCCTGTGATGCCTCTCACAACCCCGTCATGGCGACGATGCAGAAAAGCTGCGGCTTCGCCGCGAGGCCCGCAGGCGGCGCGACCGCGAGCGGCGGCAGGCCGGGACGCAGCAGGCCCATGGCGCAGCTCTCGCTGCGGCATTCGGTCTTGTAGGGATCAGGGACGTTGCTGCAGGCGGCGAGCGCGACGGCGGTCAGCACGGCGCAAGCCCGGGATCGTGGCGCGGCTTTTCGCCGCGGTGGCATCAGGGCTGCAGCACGTAGGGCGGGCCGCAATTCTGGCCGATCCCGGCATCGAGATCGTGCCGCAGGTCGGAGGCCTCCTCCGTGGGTGCGAAGCCGCTGATGCCGGCCAGCGGCGCCGCGATCACGACGGTGGCGACGCAGAACGGCACTTTCAAGGCGACGAACAGCGGGGTCCCGACCGCCGTCGCCAGCGGTGTGCCCTGGGGCGGAGGCGGGGACGCGGCACAGCCGGCGATGCCGCCGGCGAGAAGCAGAGCCAGCAACCGATTGCGCATGAGTTCTCTCCCTGACGGGGGGCGCGGCGCCCGGCGCGATTTGCGCGTGCCGCGCCTTCCTGGCTAACGTTTCCCGCGATCAGACGTGCGACGGAGCGCGCCGAAGAAAAGCGCAGGACAACATTCCTGTTCGCCGTCGCCATCAAAGACGAAGGGGAGGACCCGCATGGAAATTCGACTGGACGGACGGAGCGCCGTCGTCACCGGCGCGAGCAAAGGGCTTGGCCTTGCCATGGCGCGCGCTTTTGCCGAGGCAGGCGCCGACGTGGCGCTGCTGGCGCGTGGCGGCGAGGCGCTCGAGGCGGCGCGCAGCGCGCTTGCCGGCAGCGCCAGGGGCCGTGTCCTCGCCATCCGCTGCGACGTCGCCAGCGCCGACGACATCGCCGCCGCCTATGCCGCGGCGATGGCGGGCTTCGGCAAGATCGACATCCTCGTCAACAATGCCGGGCGCTCGGCGACGGGCGCGTTCGAGACGCTCACCGACGCCGATTGGCAAGCGGATCTCGATTTGAAGCTCTTCGCCGCCATCCGCTTCTGCCGGCTGGCGCTGCCGCAGATGAAGGAGCGGCGCTGGGGCCGGATCATCAATGTGCTCAACATCGGCGCCAAGGCGCCGCGGGCGCGCAGCGCCCCCACCTCGGTGAGCCGCGCCGCCGGCATGGCGCTGACCAAGGTGCTCGCCGGCGAAGGCGCGCCCTACAACGTGCTGGTCAACGCGCTGCTCGTCGGCATCATCGTCACCGACCAGATCGAGCGACGCCATCGCGCCGAGGCGACCAATCTCTCGCTCGAGGACTACATCGCCAAGGCCGGCGCGGCGGTGCCGCTGGGGCGCATGGGACGGGCGGAGGAATTTGCCAGCATCGCCTGCCTTCTCGCCTCCGACGCCGGCGGCTTCGTCACCGGCACGGCGATCAATGTCGATGGCGGCATGTCGCCGGTGGTGTGAGCTGCGCACAGCGAAAGAGGGTGGATTACTTAAAGTTGTAACGGCCCCGAAGGATGATACGTCGCGGATGGGGGCTCGGGCCGTCATCCGCGAACGCATCTTGGGAGGACTCATGCATCGCATCTTGACGATCTTGGCCCTGGGCCTCGCGCTCATGGCGGCGGGCGAAGCGCGCGCGCAGACGACGCCCCCGGACAATCTCCGCGGCGATTTCGCCGTGCTCGAAAGCGGCAGCTGCCTCTACGCCGTCGGCGGCTTCAACGCCAATTTCACGCCGATCGGCACCTATTTCGTTTTGACCGAAACGCAACAGGCGGTGCGGACCTTCGACGGCAAGGGCGGCGGGACGGAAGTCGGGTATGCTGTGGACGTCATCGGCTCGCCCTATCCCGATGTCAGCTCGGTTGAGTACGCCGCGGCCTTCACCTATCAAATGGCGACCAACGGCACCTTCACGGCGCTGCCGAGCGGCCCCGTGACCGGCACCATCATGACCGGCGCGCAGGCCGGGCAAACCTTCACGATCACTGCCATCAATCCGACGGCGGGGACGGGCCAGATCGGCATCGATCGCCGCGATCTGTTCCTCGCCACCTCGGTGCCTTACGTCGAGCAGATCAGCTACTCCAACGGCGACACGGTTTACCGTGTTTGCAGCCGCGGGCGGTCGATGCACCAGATCACGCCGCCGCCCGCAAGCTGAGCGCGACGCCGCGACGCGATCACGAGAGCGAAAAGCGATCGGGGCTTGCCGTGGCGCGAAGCGCCGCCGGCAGGCCCCGAACACGGGTGCGAAGGAGGAAGGCGCTTACTTCGACGCGGCGTTCGCCTGGGCGACGTCGGTCGTGCTGCTCGAGCCGGCAACGGACGTGTTGTCAGAGGTCGTGGCGCCGGCGTAAACGGCGCTGCCGGAATCCAGGATCTCCCATTCGGCATGCGCCGCGGTGAACGACGAAAGGCCGAGGAGCAGAGCGGCGGCGAAGAGTATTTTCATGGTGAGCCTCCCTGGTTGACGGCAGGAGGCTATTCGAAAACGGCATGGCTGACGGTGAGGGCAGTCACAGCGAACTGAGCGCGCCAGAGGTGCGCGCCGGGCGAGCGCGGGCGGCGCGCGCTTAGGGCATGATGCGCCAGGTCATGCTGTTGCGGGCGGAGCAATCGGCGGCCGAGCGGTAACCGTCGAGCGCGACGACGACGGTGCCCTCGATGCGCCGCACCAGCTTCCGGGCCTCGAGGCAGGTGACGCGGTCGACAGCCGGCAGCGCGACGGAGACCTCGACCGGAAAGCGCGAGGGATCGACGGTGACGTCCTGGCCGGGGAAATGGGCGCCGATGGCGTCGCGAACCGCGTCGGGCGATGCCGTCCAGGGCAGGGAAGCGGTGTCGGCGGCGGCCGCGGTGATGCTGTTGCGGATGGCCTCAGCCGGGGAAGAGATTGAGACCCAGAGCTGAGCCGCGGCGAACAGCAGCAAGGCAGCGGCGAGAAGGAGCTTCACCCGGCGCGGCACCCGCGTCTTCCAGGCCCTGGCCGCCTCGCGGAACGAGACCGGCATCGGCGCGGAAAGAGAACTCAGCGACATCAGGGGCCTCATGAGCAGCCTCTCCAGAGGCTGCAACATTAAGCGAGTTCGCTTTAAGCAATCGATAATCTCGCCTGGAGTTTTAGGAATCTTTACCTAAAACACGGGCCGTCTTGCGACAAACCAAGCCGATCAGCGGCCGGGGAGCGCCTCGCCGCGGAGCCAGGCCGCCCCCCTCTGATAGAGCCGCTCGACCTCGGGGCCCTTCAATCCCGGCATGTCGGGCTTCACCGTGAAGCCGGCCTTGTGCTGGAGATAGGCCAGGTGGCGATAGCCTTCGGGGAACTGGGCGAGGAGGGTCGCGTCGAGGCTGAGCCGGGCGGCGGGATCGACGGGATCGAGCCGGTCCTTCTCGTAGATCGGCTGGCGCAGCACGACGCCCCAGCGCCCCTGCCGCTGCTCGAAGAAATCGTAGAAGCGGCCGGTGCAGACGACATCGGCGAGCACGCCATCGACCGGCGCGCGCTGCATGATCTGCATCTTGGTTTGCGCAATGGCGCGGTCGCCGGCGAGATCGATGGTGCTGCCGCCGAGGAAGTGGAGGATATTGACGCCGCGCTCGAAGCCTTCGCGGCTCACCGCAATGAAGCGCTCGGCCGGTCCCTGGAACCAGGTCGCCATCATCCAGCCATCTTCGTGCCAGACCTGGCGGAAGCGCTCCCAATCGCCGGCATCGCGGTAGAGCACCCAGTTCTCGACGATTTCGCGGATGCGGGCTTTCTCGATCCTCTCTTCGGCCATCGGCGCCTCCCTTGCCGCCACTATCCCTGCCGCAGGCCGGCCGCGCAACGGTGCGCGGGCCAAGGAAAAGGCGGCCCCGAAGGGCCGCCTCGGCCGTCAGACCTGCTTCAGGTTGACGGCGGCAACCCGGCCTTGCTGGCCGCGTTCGAGCTCGAAGCTGATGCGCTGGCCCTCGTGCAGGCTGCCAATTCCGGAACGGGTCACCGCCGAGATGTGGACGAAGACGTCCTTGGCGCCGTCATCCGGCGCAATGAAGCCGTAGCCCTTGGTGGTGTTGAACCATTTTACGGTACCGATCGACAAAGCGTTCTCCATGAGTGGTAGGCCGCGCGACTGCTGCCGCACGGGTCAATGTCGTTTGGAAAGGACCGGGACGGGACTCAGCAAGGAGCGACGTGGCGGGGCCGAGCCAAAGCGAAGTGACGCCGCTCAAAATAAGGACGGCACGGGGAAAGACAAGAGTTTCGCCGGCGGGTCAGACCGGCTCGCTGATCGCCGGCGCCGCGGCGGCGCTGCCGGGGCGGGCACGGTCGATCTCGACGATGAGTTTCAGCAGCTGGATGATGAGGCTGCGCAGGCGCTTGTCGTCCATCGCCAGAACCGCGGCGAGCTGGCGGTGGAGCTCCTTGCCCTCGAGCGCCGAGACCGAGGGCTCGGGCGTCTCGGCGGGGGCCGCGCCCTCGCCCTCAAGCCCGTCGAAGAAGAACTGCTCGTTGACGCCGAGGGCGGCGGCGAATTCGTGCAGCCGGCTGGCGCTGACGCGATTCTCGCCGCGCTCGTATTTCTGCACCGATTGGAAGCTGATGCCGACCAGCTTGGCGAGCTCGCTCTGCGTCAGGCCGCGCATGATGCGCTGGAGGCGGATGCGCGAGCCGACATAGACGTCGATCGGGTGCGGCCCGTCGACGATAATGGTGCGGCGGCGCTGCCGCGGCTTGGACGTCGCGTCGCCTGCGAGCTTGCTCATTCTTGTCCCCCAAGTTGCAGCTACGCAGCGTCGGTTCGCCGCCCCGGTCTCCGGCTGGCCGAGCCTACCCGTTATACTTGTAGCACTTTTGTCGCAGTGAAAGGTAGATAGCTCGCGCCCGGACGCACTTCGCGCGGCGGCCACGCCGTCCTGCCGTGTGCCGGCAAGCGGGGAAAGGGCTGCGCTCAGCCGCCCGACAGAGCGACGCGCCAGCCGGCCGGCGCCACGGCGCGGAGCGGCGCCGCATCGCCGTAACAGCGCTGCCAGAGCTCGCGAAAGCGTGGCGCCTCCTCGAGCAGCGCGGCGAGCGTGCCGGTGGCGGCGATCCGGCCGCCTTCCATGAACACGATCTCGTCGAAGCGGTCGAGAAGGTGAAGGCGGTGGACCGAGGAGACGACGCAGGCAGCGCCCGCCGCCGCCAGCAGATTGCCATAGACCCGCGCCTCGGTGCCGGGATCGAGTTGGCTCGTCGGCTCGTCGAGCAGCAGCAGCGAGGCGTCGCCGGCGGCCAGAAGGGCGCGCGCCAGGGCGAGGCGCTGCTTCTGTCCGCCGGAGAGATTGAGCCCGCGCTCGGCAATGTCGGTCATAAGTCCGCGCGGCAGCGCCTCCACCACCGGCGCGAAGACGGCAAGCTCGAGCGCGCGCCGAACCTCCGCCGCGTCGTAGTCGATGCCGAGCGTCAGGTTGTGGCCGATGGTGCCTTCGAAGATCTCCGGGTCCTGCGGCGCGAGGGTGGCGATGCTGCCGAGATGGGAGAGGGAAGGCGCCGGCTCGCCGTCGATAGCGAAGGAGACGGCATCGGCGGGATAGAGGCCGGCGAGCAGGCGGAGCAGCGTGCTCTTGCCCGACCCGCTCTCGCCGACGAGGGCGATGCGCCGGCCGCGCGCCAGAGCGAGCGCGTCGATCTCGATGAGGCCGCCCGTGCCGCGCGCTTCGGGATAGGCAAAGCGCAAGCGCTCGACGCGGATCTGGCGCCAGTCGCGGACGACTGCGCCCGCGGTCCGCGCGGCCTCGGGCGCTTCGAGGATGCCATGGGCGCCGTCGAGATCGGCCTGGTAGGTGACGATATCCTGGTAGCTGCCGGCCATGTTGCTGACGACGCCGCCGACCTGCTGCGCGTATTGGTAGACCATGACGGCGCTGCCGATCAGCACCGGCGCGCCGTGCCGCCAGTCGAGCCAGGCATAGAGCACGACGAGGCCGGAGCGGATGCCGTTGTTGAGGAGGTCGATGGCGCACCATTTGGCCTCGTTGAGCACGATGCTGTCGCGCTGCGGCTTGAAGACCGCGCCGAGGCGGGTTTGCAGCAGCCGCCGGGTCGGCTGCTGCAGGCGCAAGGTGAGCACCGTCGCGATATTGCCGAGGCAGTCGACGAGGGTCGCGACGTAATGCGCCTGCGCGCGGTTCTGGAGGCGCTTCAGGCGGATCATGGCGGTATCGAAGCGGACGAGGACGAGGCCGATCAGCGCATAGGCGGAGAGCGCGACGCAGCCGGTCGGCGCCGAGAGCACGAAGATGGCGACGATCGGCCCGATGAGGCTCACCCCATTCTGGAGATAGACGTACTGGTTCTGGGCGAAGCCGAACAGCGCGGCGCCGGCCTTCTGGACATGCTCGATGGTCTCGCCGGAATGATGGCGCTGATGCCAATCGAGCGGCAGCGACGTCGCCTTGCGGTAGAGCCGATCGGCGAAGCGCTCATGGATGCGGATGCCGATGAAGCGCTCGAGCACGCGGGCGGGCCCGTGCAGCAGCCAGCTCGCGGCGCAGACGACGAAGATCAGCGCCATGTCCCAGCCGGCGGTGCCGAGCGCGGCATCGCCTTTGCCCTGCATCGCCTGGACGGCGGCGCCCGAGAGATAGGGAATGGCGAGCTTCAGCAGCTGCGCCAGGATGAGCAGCGTCATGAACAGCACGACGCCGAGCCGGTCGCCCGCGGCGTAGCGCCAGAAACTCCGATAAAGCCGGGGAGGCTTGGCCGCGTGCGGCCGAGGTGCTGTCTCGTGCATGGCGCGATGCTAACAGGGGCCGAGGTTAGCGAACAGATAACGCACCGTCGCGCTGCGGAAATGTTTCCGTGCGCCGGGGCGCCTCATACGCTAGGAAAGACCCCATGATCGATGTCGACAAGGTCGCGGCGCTCGTTCGCGAGACCGCCGAAAGCGTGATCGTGCCGCGGTTCCGCCGGCTGCGCCCGGACGAGATCCGCGAGAAGAAGCCGGGCGACTTCGTCACCGTTGCCGATCTCGAAATGGAGCGCCTCCTCACCCGGGAGCTGCCGGCGATGGCGCCGGGCTCGGTGGTGCTGGGCGAGGAAGCGGTGGCAAACGACGCCTCGCGCATGGCGGTGCTCGCCGAGCCATCGCCGGTCTGGGTCATCGACCCGGTCGACGGCACCGGCAATTTCGCGCGCGGCGAGCCCGGCTTCGGGGTGATCCTGGCGCTGATCGAGCGCGGCGCGCTGTGCGCCGGCTGGATCTATGATCCGCTCGCCCGCGCGATGGTGACGGCGGAGGCGGGCGGCGGTGCCTGGTCGGACGGAAAGCGACTCGCGGTCGACGCGGGGGCCAAAGCGGCCGAGATGGTCGGCGCCGCTTACGGACGAACCGCCGCGGGAGCGCGCGCCGGCAAGGCGCTCGCCGAGAGCGGGCGCATTGCCGGTGTCAAAAACCTCGGCTGCAGCGCGCTCGAATACAGCGCCATCGCCGAAGGACGGGCGCATTTCTCGCTTCATTCGCGCTCGCTGCCCTGGGACCACGCCGCCGGCATCCTGATCGTGCGCGAGGCCGGCGGCCGGGCGGGGTTCTTCGACAACTCGCCCTACGATCCCGGCATTCCCGACCGGCCGGTGCTGGCCGCGGCGAGCGATGGCGCGTGGGCGGTCGTGCACGAGGTCGTGGGGCGGCTCAAGTGACGGAGCGCCGGCACAGGGCTGAGGAGGCGGCGCTCGGCGCCACCAACGATTTCTCGTCCATCGCCGCGCGCTACGATGCGACGCGGGGAATACCCGAGCCGTTGCTGGCGTCATGTTTCGAGCGGTTGGTCGAAGCTGCAGCCTTGCCGCCATCCGGCTTTGTCCTCGATGGCGGCTGCGGCACGGGACAGATTTCCCTGCCACTTGCGGCGCGGGGCTATGAGATCTGCGGCTTCGACGTGTCGCTTGCGATGGTCAGGGTCGCGCGATCGAAATGCCGCGCCGGCTGGAGCGCTCGGTATAGCGTCGCCGATGTTCGCTCATTGCCCGTCAAAGATGGCGCCTGCGACGCCGTCATCGTCTCCAAGCTCTTCCAGCACGTCGGGAACTGGCAGATCGCGTGCCGGGAGCTGTTGCGCGTGCTCCGCCCTGGCGCCTGCCTCATCCAGGTCAACGAGCGCGGCGCGTTCGGCAATGCCGTACGCAAGCATTTTGCCGCGCGTGCCGAAAAGCTCGGATTCACTCAAAGATTTCCTGGCCTCAGCCCCGCAGCCGATCTCGGTGAGTTCATGCTTGCCGAAGGATGCGAACGCGCGCCGGCGGATCTCAGTGTTCTGCGCTGGGAAAAGTGCGTCAGTCACGGCGATGCCTTGAGCGAGCTGGAGGAGGGGCTCTTCGCTGAATTCTGGCGCATTCCCGGCGAGAGCTATGCCGGCATCCTTGCCGATACCGCGCGCTGGATCGATCGGCAGCCGCACGGGCGAGGCACGGTCGAGAGGATGCAGCCCTATCTCAGCGCCGCAGTATTCCGCAAAGTCGGAAGATGACTGTCGCGAGGTGCAGCGCCGCGCCCTCGGCACCCCTCACCCTCCCGGTCGCTGGCGCGACCGGGCCCCTCCCTCTCCCGCAAGGGGAGAGGGAGTGGTTGCTGCTCGCGGCTGACGGCTGATAGCTGATGGCTAATCAGCAGAATATCGGTCGAGCGATCGTCTACATGGCCTTGGCGATGTCGCTGCTGCCATGCCTCAACGCGTCGGCGAAATATCTCGGCCACTCCTATTCGACGGTCGAGGTCGTCTGGGCGCGCTATGCCGGCCATTTCGCCTACATGATCATCGTCTTCTTTCCGCGCCGCGGCTCGCGGCTCTTCAGTACCAGCCGGCTGTCGATTCAGGTGCTGCGCTCGGCGCTGCTGCTGGGCAGCACCGCGCTCTATTTCACCGCGCTCAACTACACCGACCTGCCGACGGCGGCCAGCATCAGCTTCTCCGCGCCGATCATGATCACGGCGCTCTCCCCGTTCATGCTGGGCGAGACGGTGGGGCCGCGGCGCTGGGCGGCGGTGGGCGTGGGCTTCCTCGGCGCGCTGCTCATTCTGCGCCCCGGCTCGGGCGCGGTGCCGGTTGCCGGGTTCCTGGTCGTGCTCAGCGCCGCGTGCAACGCCTTCTACCAGCTGTTGACGCGCAGCCTCGCGGCCCGCGATTCGGCGGAGACCTCGAACACCTACATCGCCTTGGTCGGGTTCGTCCTCTCCAGCCTCGCCGTGCCCTTCGTCTGGCAGGCGCCGCGCAGCCTCCTCGACCTGCTGCTCTTCGTCGGCCTCGGTATTTTCGGCGGCTTCGGCCACTACTTCATCGTCAAGGCGTTGGAATGGGGGCCGGCGGCGGTGATCGCGCCGCTCAACTACGGGCAGCTCGTCGGCGCGGTGACCATCGGCTATGTCGTGTTCGCCGAATGGCCCGACGGCTGGACCTGGGCGGGGGCAGCGGTCATCATCGGCAGCGGCCTCTATATCTTCTATCGCGAGCGGCGCCTGCAGCAGCGGGTGCGACCGGCGGAGGGGACGGAATGAGCGACGGTGCGGCGATGAAGGGGAAGGTCTGCGTCATCACCGGGGCGACGTCGGGCATCGGCCTCGTCGCCGCCCAGCGGCTGGCGGCGCAAGGCGCGCGGCTCATTCTCATCGGCCGCGACAAGGCCCGCGGCGAGAGGGCGCTCGCCCGCATCCGGCAGCTGGTGCCGGGCGCCGAGCTCGGGGTCCGCTATGCCGACCTGTCGCTGCTTGCCGAGATGAAGCGGCTGGCGGCGGAGATCGCCGCGGCCGAGCCGCGCCTCGACGTGCTGATCAACAATGCCGGCGCCATGTTCACCCGCCGCAGCGTCACCGCCGACGGGCTCGAGCGCACCTTCGCGCTGAACCACATGGCCTATTTCGTCCTCAGCAACGGCCTGCGCGCCTCGCTGGCGGCGGCGGCGCCGGCGCGGATCGTCAACGTCGCTTCCGCGGCGCACCGCCGCAACGTGCTCGACTTCGGCGACCTGCAATCGGCGCGCAACTATGACGGATTCCGCACCTATGGGCGCAGCAAGCTCGCCAATATCCTGTTCACCCGCGAGCTGGCGCGCCGGGTCGAGGGCGCCGGTGTCACCGCCAACTGCCTTCATCCCGGCTTCGTCGCGACGCGCTTCGGCGACAACAATACCGGGCTGTTCCGCCTCGGCCTCGGCTTTGCCAAGAGCTTCTTCGCGCTGACGCCGGAGCAGGGCGCGGAGACGATGGTCTATCTCGCCGCCGCACCCGAGATCGCCGCGGCGAGCGGCGAATATTTCGACAAGTGCCGCGTTGCCACGCCCAGCGCCGCGGCGCAGGACGACGCGGCGGCGCGGCGCCTCTGGGAGGAAAGCGAAAAGCTCGCCGGGGCCTGAGGTCGGCGCCAAGGTCAATCTTCGGCCGCAGGCTCGAAGATCACCGGACGCTCCCAGATCACGAGGGCAAGGCAGCCCTCTTCGCTCAGCACCTCATGGCGCGTGCCGGGCGGGTTGACGACGAGGGTTCCGGCGCCCTGGCGGCCGGTGCGGTCGGTCTGCGAGCCCCGGAGGATCAGCACGTGCTCGTAGCCGGCATGAAGGTGCATCGGCACCCGCGCGCCCGCCGCATAGCGCAGGAAAGCGGCCGCCGGGCCGTGCTCGCCGTTGCGATAGAGCCAGCATATCTCGATGCCGTCGCGGAAGGGCTCAAAGGCGCGGCCCTCAGGCCCGGCGGCGAGCGCCGCGCGCAACACCAGCGCATCATTCATCGCGGCTCTCCAGCGCGGCGAGGAGTTGATCGATCGTTGCCGTCCAGCCGACGATCGCGCCCTGCGCCCGCACCATCGCCAGCGTCGCCGCCTTGAAGGCGGGAAAGTAGCTCTCGGTCGCGTCCTCGACGAGGATGCAGTCATAGCCCCGGTCATTGGCCTCGCGCAGCGTGGTCTGGACGCAGACCTCGGTGGTGACGCCGCAGACGGCCAGATGGGTCAGATGCTGCGCCTGGAGCAGCGCATCGAGCGGCGTCGCATAGAACGCGCCCTTGCCGGGCTTGGCGATCACCGTCTCGCCGGGGGCAGGCGCCAGCGCCGGCACGAAGTCGTTGCCGGGCTCGCCGTCGATCAGGAGGCGCCCCATCGGCCCCGGATCGCCGATGCGCCGCGAGGCCTCGCCGCGCCGGCGCTTGGCGGGCGGGCAATCCGAGAGGTCCGGCCGATGCGCCTCCTTGGTGTGAATGACGCGAACACCGGCACGGCGGAAGCCGTCGACGAGGCGCGCCACTCCCGGGACGATCGCGGCGAGCCGCGCGACGTCATTGCCGAGGCTCGAGCCGAACCCGCCGGGCTCGATGAAATCGCGCTGCATGTCGATGACGAGCAGCGCCAGGCCGCCACGCGGAAAGGCGTAAGGGTAGGGAAGGGCGTCGGCGATTTTCGGCATGGCCTAATGACCCGCCATGTGGCGACCGATCTCGACGAGATCGGCGCCGGCGACCGGCGCATCATGGACGAGCCGCCCGTTGAACATGACGACGATGCGGTCGGCGATCTCGAGGATCTCGTCGAGATCGCTGCTCACCAGCAGCACCGCGGCGCCGCGGTTGCGCGCGGCGACGAGCTCGGCATGAATCTGCGCCACGGCGGCGAAATCGAGGCCGAAGCACGGGTCGGCCGCCACCATCACCTCGGCGCCTTCGCCGAGCTCGCGGGCGAGGACGGTGCGCTGCACATTGCCGCCCGACAGCGTCCCGACCGGCGTTTCGGGCGAGCGGGCGCGGATGCGATAGCGCTCGATCTTGGCCTCGGCGGCGCTGCGGAAGGCGGCTTTCTTGAGCCACACGCCGCCCGCGGCGAAGGGTGGCCGGTCGAAGGAACGGAAAGCAAGATTCTCGGCAATGCTCATGCGGGCAACGCAGGCATTGCGCAGCGGCTCTTCCGGCAGGCAGGAGAATTTGTGGCGGCGCATGTCCGCGCGCCGGGCGCGGTAGATGTCCTCGCCGACGCGGATCTCGCCGCCGGCGGCGAGGCGCTGTCCGGCCAGCACCTCGACCAATTCGCGCTGGCCGTTGCCGGAGACGCCGGCGACGCCGACGATCTCGCCGGCGCGGACGGCGAGGGTAAGGTCGCGCACCGCCGGCTGGCCGCCGTCATCGAGCGCCGAGAGGCGGCGGATGTCGAGCTTTGCGGCGCCAAACTCGCTGCGCCGTGCCGGCGGTACCGCCAGCGCCTCGGCGCCGATCATGCTGCGCGCCATGTCGTCGGCGCTGAGGTCGCCGACCTTGCCCTGGGCCGCAAGGCGGCCGCGGCGCAGCACCGTCACCTCGCCGGCAAACGCCCTGACCTCGCGGAACTTGTGCGTGATCATCAGCACGGTCAGCGCGCCCGCATCGGTCATCTGCCGGAGCTGCCCCAGCATCTCGTCCGCCTCCTGGGGCGTCAGCACCGAGGTCGGCTCGTCGAGGATGAGGAAGCGGCGCCTCAGATAGAGCTGCTTCAGGATCTCGCATTTCTGGCGGTCGCCCGCGGCGAGCGCCGAGACCTTGCGGTCGAGCGGCACCCGGAACGGCATCCCGGCGAGGAACTCGCGGAGCGCGGCGGTCTCCCGGCGCCAATCGATGACGCGCGGCAGCTCGGCGCGGGCGAGCACCAGATTCTCCGCCACGGTCATGGCCGGGACCAGGGTGAAATGCTGGTAGACCATGCCGAGGCCGAGGGCATGGGCGGCGCGCGGATTGGCGATGGTCTGCTCGCGACCGTCGACCAGGACGGCGCCTTCATCGGGGCGGTAATAGCCCATGATGCATTTGACGAGCGTGCTCTTGCCGGCGCCGTTTTCGCCGAGAAGCGCATGGAAGCTGCCGGGCGCCACCCTGAGCGAGACGTCGTCGAGCACCAGCAGGTCGCCGAACCGCTTGGTCATGGCGACGGCCTCGACGCCGAGCGCGGCGCCTTGCGGCGGCATCAGGCGATGGCCTCGAGGAAGCTGCGCGATTCTGAGACCGCGCCGAAGACGCCGCCTTGCATCTTGATCATCTTGAGCGCGTGCTCGTGGTTGCCCCGGTCGGTCGCGCCGCAGCAATCGCCGAGCACCAGGCATTCGAAGCCGCGGTCATTCCCCTCGCGCATGGTGGTGTGGACGCAAACATCGGTGGTGATGCCGGTCAGCACGATGTTGCGGATGCCGCCGAGGCGGAGCAGCAGCTCGAGATCGGTGGCGCAGAACGAGCCCTTGCCCGGCTTGTCGATGATCGGCTCGCCGGCACGCGGGGCGAGCTCCGGGATGATCTCCCAGCCGGGCTCGCCGCGCACCAGGATGCGACCGCAAGGGCCGGGATCGCCGATGCCGGCGCCGATGCGCCGCGAGCGCCAGCGTTTGTTGGCGGGTAGGTCGGAAAGATCGGGGCGATGGCCCTCGCGCGTGTGGAATACGGGATAGCCCTGAGCGCGCATCGCCGCCAGCACGCGGCGGATCGGCTCGATCGGCGCACGCGTCAAAGAGAGGTCGTAGCCCATCTTGTCGACATAGCCGCCGATGCCGCAGAAATCGGTCTGCATGTCGATGACGATGAGCGCCGTCGTCGCCGGCGCGAGGCTGCCGTCATAGGGCCAGGGGTAGGGGTCAGCCGCGACGAAGCGCTCGGCCATGGGGCTCTCCTAGCGGGTGATCGACAGCTCGGCCGGGGCGCCTACCAGAGTGCGCCGGCGCGAGCAGGTGATGATCATGATGAGCAGCGTCAGGATGTAGGGCGCGGCGTTGAAGAGGTAGTAGCCTTCGCCGAACCCGACGGCTTGCAAGGCAGGGCCGAGCGCGCTGGCGCCGCCGAACAGGAGCGAGGCCCAGAGGCACAGCATCGGGTCCCAGCGGGCGAAGATCACCAGGGCGACGGCGGTGATGCCCTGGCCGCTCGAAAGCCGCTCGTTCCAGCTGCCGGGGTAATAGAGGGAGAGGAAGGAGCCGCCGATGCCGGCGAGAACGCCGCCGGCCATGGTGGCGAAGAGGCGGATACGGTTGACCGAGTAGCCGAGCGCCAGCGCCGCATCGGCGCTTTCGCCCGCGGTGCGCAGGATCAAGCCCCAGCGCGTGTGCTTGAGGCCCCAGAGCAGCGTCGGCGCGAGGACGATGCCAATGAGGAACAGCGCGTTGATGCGCAAGGCCTCGCGCAGCTGCGGCAGCCCGCTCCACCAGGCGAGCTCGATCGAGGGCAGGATCGGCGCCTGGGGCTCGATCAGCGGCTTGCCGATGTAGAAGGCAAGGCCGATGCCGAACAGCATGAGCGCGATGCCGATGGCGATGTCGTTGACCCGGGGGAGGCTGCAGAAGGCGGCATGAAGCGCGCCGAACAGCGATCCGACAAGGGCGGCGGCGAGAACGCCGAGCCAGGGCGAGCCGGTGAGATAGGAGATGCCATAGCCGCTCATCGCGCCCATGACCAAGGTCCCTTCGAGCCCCAGATTGATCCGGCCGCTGCGCTCGGTGAGGCATTCGCCGAGGCTGACGAAGAGAAAGGGCGTGCTGACGCGCACCGCACCGCCGATCACGGCAAGCGGCACGCCCCACCAGCCCAAGGCCGCCATCGCGCCAGGAGCGGCCATATCAGCTCTCCGCCGCGCTGAAGAGCGCGATGCGGCCGTAAAGCGCATCGCTCGCCAGCACCATCAGGAAGATCATGCCTTCGAGCACCAGGACCGAGGCGTCGGGCAGGCCGAGGCGGCGCTGAATGAGCCCGCCGCTCGCGCCGATACCGCCAAGCAGCAGGGCGACGGGAATGATCGCCAGCGGATTATGGCGGGCGAGGAAGGCGACGAGGATGCCGGTGGTGCCGTAGCCGGCGGCGAGATTGGCGTTGGCGCGGCCCTCGACCGCGGCGATCTCGATCATGCCGGCAAGGCCCGCGGCCGCGCCGCCGAGAAAGCACAGCGACAAGACCAGCCGCCCGACGGCGAGCCCCACCGCTTGCGCCGCGCGCAGATTGCCGCCGACGATGCGCGCGGCGAAGCCGAAGCTGGTGCGATAGACGAGGACATAGGCGAGGAGGGCGGCGATCACGCCGAAGACAAGGCCCCAATGGATCTCGCTGCCGGGGATCGAGCCGATCATGTTCTGGGCGCCGATCGACGCGGTCGAGGGCTTGTTGAGGCTGGCGGGATCGCGCATCGGTCCCTCGACCAGCTGATTGAGCAGCGCAATCGCGATATAGACGAGGAGCAGGCTGGAGATGGTCTCGTTGACGCCGCGGTAGTAGCGCAGCGCGCCGATGAAGGCGATCCAGAGGCCGCCTGCGGCCATGCCGGCGCCGGCCATGGCAAGCTGGACAGAGAGCGGCGCCGCGCCTGGAAGCGCCAGCGCGGCCGCCGTAGCGGCAAGGCCGCCGATGACGAAAGCGCCTTCGCCGCCGATGATGACCATGCCGAGCTGCGCCGGCAGCGCGGTGCAGAGCGCGGTGAGAATGAGCGGCGCGGCGCGGGTCAGCGTGTTCTGCCAGGAGAACCACGTGCCGAACGCGCCACGATACATGAGCGCGTAGAGGGTGAGCGGGTTGATGCGCTGGACGGCCACGAAGAGGCCGAAGAGGATCATCGCCGCAAACAGGGCGAGGAGCGGGATGACGACGCTTTCCGCGGCGCGCCGCAGACGGTCGCCCCGGCCGCGGCGGTCTCCGAGCTTGACGCCGATGGCGATGGCCATGGCCGCGCTCCCGCTCAGGACGCCGAGCCGATCACGCCCTCGACGAGATAATCCATCTTCTCCAGCACCGGATCGGTCTGACCCTGCGCCTGGCCGGCGGCGATGACGGTCTTGCCGCGGTTGTCGGCGATCGGGCCCTGGAAGATGGCGAAGCCGCCGGCCATCAGCTTGGCTTTGGCGTCGTCGGCGTGCTTGCGCGCGGCCTCGCTCACCGCCGGGCCGTAAGGCGAGGGCTTGACCAAGCCTTCCTTGAGTCCGCCGCGGTAGAAATTGGGGATCGGCTCGCCCGCCATGAACATCTTCACGAACTTGGGATAGAGCGCTTCCCAGTTCCATTCGGCGCCGGTGAGATAGGCCTTGGGCGCCAGCGCCGACTGGTTGCAGTGATAGCCGGTCACCCAGATGCCGCGCCGCGCCGCCGTGTCCACCACCGTCTTCGGGCCGTCGACATGGCAGGTGATGACGTCGACACCCTGATCGACGAGGCTGTTGGCCGCCTCCGCCTCCTTTACCGGCATCGACCAGTCGCCGGTGAAGACGACCTGAGTCGAAACATGCGGATTGGCGCTGCGCGCCCCGAGGGTGAAGGCGTTGATGTTGCGGAGCACCTGGGGGATGGGCTTGGCGGCGATGAAGCCGAGCTTGCCGGTTTTGGTGGTATGGCCGGCGACGATGCCCGAGAGGTACTCGCATTCATCGATATAGCCGAAATAGCTCGCGGCGTTCTTGGGGTCCTTCGGCGTCCAAAGGCCGCCGCAATGCTCGAAGCGGACCTTGGGATACTTCGCCGCCATGCTCAGCACGTGCGGATTGTAGTAGCCGAAGGAGGTCGGGAAGAGCAGGCTCGCCCCGTCGAGATTGATCATCGACTCCATGGTCTTCTCGACGGCCTCGGTCTCGGGCACGTTCTCTTCTTCGTCGACCTTGACGCCGCTCATGGCCTTCACCGCCGCGGCGCCCTGCGCATGGGCCTGGTTGTAGCCGTAATCCTCGCGCGAGCCGACATAGATGAAGCCGACCACGAGATCGTCGGCGAAGGCGGGGCGCCCCGGCAGCAGGCCCGAAAGCGCCGCGGCGGTGCCGCTCGCCGCGGCTCCTTGCAGCAGATGGCGGCGGGAGAGGCGGATGCGGCTCATCGAGGACCCCCTGTTCGTCGATGGTGGCGGGCAAAATGCGCTTGGCACCGTCGCAAAGCCCATGCCAGAGACGACCGGCGTGCCGGGCGGCGAGAGAAGGGGCGGGGAACGGCGCGAGCCGGGGTTTAGGCGCGAGGGGTCCGCCAGCGACGCCGCGCCGTGGCAGCCCAAAAAATAGGCAAGTTTGAAACCATTGTATGCAATCGTGCGTAAGCCCCCGCGGCGCCGCACCAAGCCGGGCAGGCGCGTCGCTGGCATAGCCCCTGCAAGAGCGCCGGCGCCGCAAGCGAAGACGGAGTGAGGGTGGCCGCTTCCCGGAAAAGTCTCGATCTCGCGAGCCTCAGGCAGCGGTTTCTGAGCGGCGCGCTGTCCGCGGCGGCTCTGGCCGAGGACGTGCTCGCCCGCATCGCCGCAGCCGGTGACGACAAGGTATGGATCGAGCGCGTTCCGGCGGAAAGGCTCCGCGCCGCAGCGGCGGCGCTCGACGCCCGCGCCGCCCGCGACGGAGATGCGCTGACAAAGCTGCCGCTCTTCGGCGTGCCCTTCGCCGTCAAGGACAACATCGACGTCGAAGGGATGACGACCACCGCCGCCTGTCCCGGCTTTGCCTATCGGGCGCGCGCAACCGCGCCGGCCGTGGCGCGCCTCCTCGAAGCCGGCGCGCTGCTCGTCGGCAAGACCAATCTCGACCAGTTCGCCACCGGTCTGGTCGGCACCCGCTCGCCCTACGGCGTGCCGCGCAATCCCTTCGATCCCGCCTATATTCCCGGCGGCTCGAGCTCCGGCTCGGCGGTGGCGGTGGCGAGCGGCCTGGTCGCCTTCGCGCTGGGCACGGATACGGCGGGCTCCGGGCGCGTACCGGCCGCGTTCAACAACATCGTCGGGCTTAAGCCGTCGCGCGGCATCGTCAGCACGCGCGGCGTGGTGCCCGCCTGCCGCACCCTCGACTGCGTGTCGATTTTCGCGCTCCTCAGCGAGGATGCGGCGGAAATCCTCCGGCACTGCGGCGGCTTCGATGCGCTCGATCCCTTCGCCCGCCGGCCGCAGCCGGGGGGCGCCTTCGCCCGGCCGTTCCGCTTCGCCGTGCCGCACGAGGAGCAGCTCGACTTTCTCGGCGACGCCGAGGCGGCCGAGCTCTATGCCCGCGCTGCCGGAGGCTTCGAGGCGCTGGGCGGCGTCCCTGTCGAAGCCGATCTCGCGCCCTTCCGCGCCGCGGCCGAGCTGCTCTATGACGGGCCTTGGCTCGCCGAGCGGCTGGCGGCGATCGTGCCGCTCCTCGACCGCGACCCGCCGATGCTCCTGCCGGTGATCCAGGACATCATCGCCGGCGGCGCGCGCTTCAGCGCGGTCGACGCGTTCCAGGCGAGCTATCGCCTGGCGGAGCTGCGCCGGCGCTCGGAGGGGCTGTGGCAGGAGGCCGATTTCCTGCTGCTGCCGACGGCCGCCACGATCTACCGTATCGACGAGGTCGAGGCCGACCCGCTTCGGCTCAATGCGCGGCTCGGCCTCTACACCAATTTCGTCAATCT
>DASQSR010000231.1:0-9291 GCA_035642295.1 Allostellaceae bacterium
ATGGCGGCCGCGGCCAGCCACCCCGCCGGCAGGGCCTCGCCGGTCAGCGCCTGGCGCCGCCGCGCCCAGCGCCGCAGCAGCACCGCCGCGACGATCCCCCCGACCGCGGCGGCCAGCATCCAGAGGTAGATGGGGTTGTAAATTGGCACGGGAAAATCGACGCCGCGATTGGAGATATAGATATGCGGCAGCGGCTGCCAGGCCGCGCGCGGCTGCGGCGCGCCCAGCCGCAGCAGGTCCCACCAGGCGAAGATCTGCAGCAGCAGCGGCGTGTTGCGCATGATCTCGACGTAGACCAGGGCGAGGCGGCTCACCAGCCAGTTGCGCGACAGCCGCGCGATGCCGATGACGAACCCCAGCAGCGTCGCGAACAGGATGCCGAGGCCGGCGACGAGCAGCGTGTTGAGGAACCCGACCAGCAGCGCGCGCGCATAGCTGTCGGCCGGGCTGAAGCGGATGAGCGCGATGCCGATGGCGAACGACGCCTCGCGGCGGAGGAAGTCGAAGCCGGTGGCGATGCCTTCGCGGCGCAGATTGTCGACGGCGTTGGCGCCGAGATAGAGGAACAGCGCAGCGACGGCAACGACGACCGCGATCTGAAAGACGAGGCCGCGGACCCGCTCGTCATGGAGGAAATCCGGCCGCGCCGGCCTGCCGCGAGGAACGGAACGGTCGATGCTGCTCATCCCCGCCGCCGCCTCTCGTTCATGGGAAAGCCACGAACGTCCTTCGACTGCTTGCTCCGCTCGCGCTCAGGATGAGGGACTTTTCTTTGGGCCACCAAGAATTTTCCTCATCCTGAGCTTGTCGAAGGACGCAGGTTCGACGTGCAGTGAACTTTCTCTGCTTTCGCCTCCCCCCTCACCGGAACGGCATCGAATACATCAGCCCGCCCTTGGTCCAGAGCTGATTGAGCCCGCGCTCCAGCTTCAGCGGCGATTTGGGGCCGACATTGCGCTCGAACACCTCGCCGTAATTGCCGACCTGCTTGATCACCTGATAGGCCCAGTCCTCGTTGAGGTGGAGCGCCTTGCCCATGCCCGGCGCCACCCCCAGCATGCGCTGCACCTCGGGATCATCGCTTTTCTTCATCTCATCGACATTGGCCGAGGTGATGCCTTTCTCCTCCGCTTCGATCATGGCGAAGACGGTCCAGCGCACGATGTCGAACCACTCGTCATCGCCATGCCGCACCGCCGGCGCCAGCGGCTCCTTGGAGATGACCTCCGGCAGGATGACGTAATCGTCGGGATTGGGTGCCTTGGCGGCGCGGGTGCCGGCAAGGCCGGAGCGGTCGGTGGTATAGGCATCGCATCGGCCCGAGAAGAAGGCGTTCTCGACCTCGTCGAGCTTCTCGATCACCAGCGGCTTGAACGTCATGTGGTTGGTGCGGAAGTAGTCGGCGAGGTTGAGCTCCGTCGTGGTGCCCGGCTGGACGCAGATGGTGGCGCCGTTGAGCTCCTTGGCGCTTTTGACGCCGAGCTTCTTCGCTACCATGAAGCCCTGGCCGTCGTAGTAGGTCACCGGCGCGAACACGAGGCCGTTCTCCGCCTCGCGCAGCAAGGTCCAGGTGGTGTTGCGCGTCAGCACGTCGACCTCACCGGTCTGCAGCAGGGTGAAGCGCTGCTGCGCCGTCGCCGGCACGAACTTCGCCTTCTTGGCATCGCCGAGCACGGCGGCGGCGATGGCGCGGCAGGTATCGGCATCGAGCCCCTGATAGTTGCCCTGGCGGTCGGGCATGGCGAAGCCGGCAAGGCCGGTATTGACGGCGCAGACCACCATCCCCCGGCTCTTGACCGCATCGAGCGTCGGCCCCGCTTCGGCCGCGCTCGCCCAGCCCAGCGCGAGGAGCGTTGCGGCCAGAACGACGCCGGCGCGCGATTTCGGATGCTGCATCGGAAATCCCCCTTTGTTCCCCTGATTTACGGCATAAATCCTTGGCCGACGCTAACATGCCGCCGCCCGCGGCGGCAATTGGCGCCACGGCGCGGCCCTTCCGCCGCGCGGCTCGACGATGCAAGATGCCTCGCCCGAAAGCCGAGGAAATCGCCCGCGATGCGCAGCAAGTCGAAGAAGCCCGACACCCTCCTCACCCATGCCGGCCGCAACCCCGAAGCCAATTTCGGCGTCGTCAACCCGCCGGTCTATCATGCCTCGACCATCCTTCATCCGACCGTGGCGTCGCTCGAGGCGGCGCAGAAGAACCGCTACAACCAGGTGACTTATGGCCGCTGGGGGACGCCGACGACCTTTGCCTTCGAGGAGGCGGTGGCGGCGGTCGAAGGCGGCCATCGCGCCATCGCCTTCTCCTCCGGCGCCGCCGCCTGCTATACGGCCCTCCTCGCCTATCTCCAGGCGGGCGACCACGTCCTGCTGCCCGATTCCGTCTATGGCCCGGTGCGCGGCTTCGCCGGCGGGTTCCTGAAGCGCTTCGGCGTCGAGGCGAGCTTCTATGATCCGCTCATCGGCGCCGGCATCGCCGACCTGCTGCTCCCCAACACGCGGGCGATCTATCTCGAGAGCCCCGGCTCCCATACTTTCGAGGTTCAGGACGTGCCGGCGATCGTGGCTGCGGCCAAGGCGCGCGGCGTTGCCACCCTCATCGACAACACCTGGGCGGCGCCGCTCTTCTTCAAGCCGCTGGCGCTTGGCGTCGACGCCGAGATCATCGCCGCCACCAAGTACATCGTCGGCCACTCCGATGCGATGATGGGCGTCATTGTGTGCACCGAGACGAGCTTTCCGCGCCTTCGCGAGATGGCAAGCCTGCTCGGCAATCACGCCGCGCCCGACGATTGCTATCTCGCCTTGCGCGGCTTGCGCACCGCCGCCGTGCGCCTGCGCCAGCACGAGAAGCAGGCGCTGGCGCTGGCCGAATGGCTCGCCGCCCGGCCCGAGGTGGAGCGCGTCCTCCATCCGGCGCTGCCGAGCTGTCCCGGGCACCAGCTGTGGCGGCGCGACTTCACCGGCGCGAGCGGCCTCTTCAGCATCGTGCTGAAGCGCGATATCGCCAAGCCGGCGATCGATGCCATGCTCGACGGCATGGAGCTCTTCGGCATGGGGGCGAGTTGGGGCGGCTTTGAGAGCCTCATTCTCCCCGGCCATCCCGAGCGTCTGCGCAGCGTGAAGCCCTGGCAGGACGGCACCGTGCTGCGCCTTCATGCCGGGCTCGAGGATCAGGGCGATCTCATCGCCGATCTCGAGCGCGGCTTTGCGCGGCTCAACGCCGTGCGCTGACCGGTCGGTGGCCTTGCCCGCGCTGACGCCTCTCGAGCTCGAAGCGCTGCGCCTCAGCCTGCGCGTCGGCGCGTGCAGCGTCGCCGCCAGCCTGCCGCTCGGGCTCGCCGCCGCCTTCCTGCTGGCGCGTGGCCGCTTTCCCGGCAAGCTCCTCGTCGACGGCCTCATTCATTTGCCGCTGGTGCTGCCGCCGGTGGTGGTCGGCTTCGCTCTCCTGGTGCTGTTCGGCCGCCATGGCCCGATCGGCGCCTTCTTGTACGAGCATTTCGCCATCAGCTTCGCCTTCAACTGGAAAGGCGCGGCGCTGGCGTCGGCGGTGATGGGCTTCCCGCTGATGGTGCGGGCGATGCGGCTCTCGCTCGAGCTCGTCGACCGGCGGCTGGAGCAGGCGGCGCGCACGCTCGGCGCGGGCCGCCTCCGGGTGTTGGTCACCGTGACCCTGCCGCTGATGGCGCCCGGCATCCTGAGCGGCGTCATTCTCGCCTTCGCCCGCAGCATCAGCGAGTTCGGCGCCACGATCACCTTCGTCTCCAACATTCCCGGCGAGACCAGCACCCTGCCGCTGGCGCTCTACACGCTGACGCAGGTGCCGGGCGGCAGCGCCGGCGCCTTCCGCCTGGCGCTGCTCTCGGTGGCACTCGCCATGGCGGCGCTCGTCGTGTCGGAGCTGCTGGCTCGCCGCCTCGGCCGGCGCATCCGCGGCGTCGCATGATCGAGCTCGCCGTCACCAAGCAGCTCGGCACCTTCCGCATCGAGGCCGATCTCGCCCTCCCCGCCTCCGGCATCACCGCGCTCTTCGGCCGCTCCGGCGCCGGCAAGACGACGATCGTCAACATGCTGGCGGGGCTGGTGCGCCCCGATCGCGGCCGCATCGCCGTCGCCGGCGAGGTGCTGTTCTCGAGCGAGCGCCGGATCGATCTCCCGCCCGAGCGGCGGCGCCTCGGCTATGTCTTTCAGGAAGGCCGGCTCTTTCCGCATTATTCGGTGCGCGGCAATCTCCTCTATGGCGCGCCGCGCGGTGCCGCGCGCAGCGGCTTCGACGCGGTGGTGGCGATGCTCGGCCTCGCGCCGCTGCTCGAGCGGCGTCCCGGCGATCTCTCGGGCGGCGAGAAGCAACGCGTTGCCATCGGCCGCGCGCTGCTCGCGGCGCCGCGCCTCCTGCTGATGGACGAGCCGCTGGCGGCGCTGGACGCGCCGCGCAAGGCCGAGATTCTGCCTTTCATCGAGCGGCTGCGCGACGAGCTCCGCATCCCCGTCATCTATGTCAGCCACGCCATGGAAGAGATCGTGCGCCTCGCCGACACGCTGGTGCTGCTGTCGGACGGCAAGGTCGCCGCGGTCGGCGCCGTCGAGGACCTCACCAGCCGGCTCGATCTGCGCCCGCTGACCGGCCGCTACGAAGCCGGCGCGGTGATCCGCACGACGCTCGCCGGCCACGACGTCGCCTATGGCCTCAGCGAGCTCGCCTTTCCCGGCGGCCGCTTGCGTGTCTCGCACCTGTCGCTGCCGCTGGGCACGCCGGTGCGCGTCCGCGTTCGCGCGCGCGACGTCGCGCTGGCTCGGACGCGGCCCGCCGCCACTTCGATCCGCAACATCTTTCCGGGGCGCATCGTCGAGATCGCGCCCGACCACGGGCCGCTCGCCGATATCCGTCTCGACATCGGCCCGCCCGGGGAGCCCGTCGCGCTCTGGGCTCGCATCACGCGGCGCTCGCTGCAGGAGCTCGAGCTCGCCCCCGGCGTCGAAATCTTCGCGCTGCTGAAGACGGTGGCGCTCGACCGCACCAGCCTCGGCCGCTACGACGCTTCTGCCGCTTTCCGCGAAGACGAAGTCTAGGATGAACGCGCCACGCGCGTTCCCCGCGCAACGCCGCAGGCGTTGTCGCGCCCGGCGCCAGCGGTTGCGGACAACCCGGCCGACCGCCTTGCGGTCGGCCCCGAAGGGTTCGATCGCAGAGCGATCGAACGGGTTGTCCCGCGAAAGCCCGCAGCGTGCCGGTCTAGCGAGCTCCCAGAAGGAAGCGCGCCTACGCCTGACAGCCGAAATGCGCCGTGGTGACGTCCTCGTCCTCGAATTCGTCGAGCAGCTGTGCACGCTTGCCGAACTGGCTGCAATGCGTCGCGGCGCGCGCCTGCGCATCGCCGATCGTCGCCTCGCGCGTGTACCAATGGAGCGTCGCGCCGTCCGTGCTTTGGTGATCGAGCCAGATCCGGCCGGAGGAGCAGCCGCCGAGCGCGACCAGCGCCGTCAGCGCCAATCCTGACCACATCATGGTTCTTGCCATACCGCCTCCTCGCCGCCCCGCGAGGCCGTCGCTATTGCTGCTGCAGTGGTTGTTGCTGCGGTAGCTGTTGCTGCTGCGGCTGCGGTTCCAGTTGCCGTGGTTGTTGTTGCTCTGCCGCTCGCGGCCCCTCCGGCAGCGTCGTACCCGACCCCGTCGCGTCCAGCGCGTGCCGCGCCCGCGCCAGCGCATTGTAGCAGTCGACCTCGTCGGCCGTCGTGGACTCGTTGAACTTCTGCAGAACCTTGGCGGCGGCGATGCTCTGCGGGGTCGGTTGCTGCGCCTGCTGGCGATCGACCCGCGCCTGCAGCTCCTGCATGTCGTCGGCGCAGCCCGCTTCTGCCCGGCCCGCCATCGCGAGCGACGCGATCAGCACGAGAGCGGCGATAAGGTGGTGGACACGCATGGCTCACGTCAAACGCCGCGTCACGCCGAAAGTTTCGCGTTCGCAAAGCGTTCGAACCGCGGGTCCTGTTCGATAGCCGGCAGCAACCATGTCGCGGACAGGAAGCGAACACCAAATGAAATCGGCGTAATGAATTAACTCGGTGTAATGCGCGTATCTCGCGACGGGCCGGTGCGCGGGGCCGATGCGCAACCGCTCGCGCCGTGGCTGTCGCGCCGCGAAAGATCACCGTCGCTGTACGTGACGGTGAGCGAAATCCGGGCTAGGGTCGTTGACGATCTCGCCACCGCCGTCGCCTCCCGCAGGTAGCAGCGTGCTCACCGATTGGCTCGTGCTTTTTGTGCTGCTGGCCCTTGCCTTCGCTGCCGGCTACGGATTGCGTGCGTTTATCTCGCATCGCCGCCGGCACTGGCGCTGATCGGCGGCGCACGCGATAACCGTCGCGCGCGCGGGAGAGAGCATGCCGCGGTTACTGTTGCCAGTCCTGCTGCTGCTCGCCGCATGCGCTGCCGAGCAGGCGCCGCCGCAGCCTCTGACGGCGTTCGAGATTCGCTCGCGCGTCTTCGGCCGGCTGATGGAAGCGACGGATCCCAAGGGCGGGCGCTATTTCATCCGCTTCGAGCGCGGCGACACCGCCGAGGTCATTGGCGACACGCGCGACTTCGTCCGCTGGTACGCCGGAACGCCACAGGGTCTCTGCCTCCAGCCTCATGACGGCCCGCCCCGCTGCGCACCGCTCTATCAGCTCAATGTCGCGCATTTCGCCTGGGGCGATACGCGCCTCACCGACCTCTCCGTGCGCCGGCCCGAATTCTTCGGGCACGATCACTCCGGGGTATTCCCCGAGCCTTGAGCGGCGGGACGTGGCGGCGCTCCGTTCGCTGCCAGCTCCTTGCGGCGCTGGCTGAGCTCCTTGGCCCTGCCTTGCACCCTGCCATTCGCGCTCCCGATCGCCCTGCCAACGCCTGTGTCGGCGCATCGTCACCGGGGTGGTGGTCGCAGCGTCGCCGCCGCGCGTTACGGCAGGCTTCGGCCGAGCCCGGCCGCTTGCGCGATGAGGAGCAACCCGGCCACGACCGCGACAACGCCGATCGCGCGCGCCACGCGCCCGCCATCCGGCGCCAGACGTTCGGCGGTGATGGCGGCCGTCACCGCCGCCATCGCGCGCAGATCCATGACCCCGACGACCAGCAGAATCGCCATCAGGTTGCCGCAGCAGCGGCCGCACTGCATCCCGAGGCGAACGCCCTCTCGCCACGCCGTGCCGGCATCGGCCGCCAGGGTACCGCACCGCCGGGAGCTCTCGCGGCAGCACGCGAGCTGCCGTGCCTTCCAGGGCGTGAACTGGACCGCGCCGGCACCGAGAACGACCGCCCCCACCGCGACCGGCACCGCCTGCGCCAGCGCCGGCAGCTGCATCTCGCTCGACGTCACCGCGACGCCCAGCGGAAACGCGGCCACGCCTGAGAGCGCCCACACCGCGAAATACCCGAGGCCCGCGAGCACCGTCAGCCCGGCGAGGCGCGGCTCGCCGGCCCTGCCGACCGTCTGGCGGTAGCCCCACAGCATCGGCACCAGCGAGGGCAGCATCATCGCCGCCATCATGACCACCCACATGCCGAGGAACGACGCCGCGGCGTCGGGCCAGGTCTCACCCGGCATGCGCATTGACGCCACCGCCATCGCCGGGCCGCCGCATATCGGCATGTGCGACAGCGCCGACATGCTTCGGCTCCAGGCGAGCGTCCCCGCCGCGCTGACGACGAAGAGCAGCGCCGACACGCCGAGGAAGCCCCGCTCGGAAGCGCGCGAGGAACCCCGGCGCGCGTCGATGATGCGCTGGCGATGGCTTGAGATGAACGCCGCATCGCTCATGGTCGGTGCTCCGTTTCCAGCGGCGCTCGTGCGCTAAGTCCTGAGCGAAAGGATGGTGTTCACGCTCAAGCGCTTTGACGCGTTCAACGCGCCGGGCGCGTGTCGTACTCGTCGTGGCGGCGCCACCAGACGCCCGTCTCGTTGCGACCCTTGGGGGCGCGGTCGAGCCACTGATAGGCGCCCCAGAGCCCGTCCAGGCCGCGCGCGTATGTGGAATAGGTGTGGTAGACGACGCCGTCCTCGAGCGCGAAGGCGCTGAAGCCGGGCCGATCCCGCGTATAGCTGGGCACATCGGTGCCGCACGTCGCCGCGAACTGGCGGACGGGCTCGGGAACCGGCGTCATGTCCATCGCATGGCCGCCGCGCTCGTAATTGTATTCGACGCTCCCGGCGCGCTGCTGCTCCTCGGTGAAGGCGACGTTGAGGTCGAAATTGAAGTCGCTGCCGACCGAGGAGGCCCAGGGGAACGTCCAGCCCATCCGCCGCTTATAGGCCTGCAGCTTCGCCAGCGGCGCCCGCGACACCGCCCACAGCGTCACGTCGTGGTTGGCGAGGTGAACCGTGAAGCCGTTGAAGCCGTCGGCGATCATCGAGCAGGAGGGACAGCCGGCCGCCCAGTCGGGCCCGAACATGAAGTGATAGACGAGGAGCTGCGAGCGCCCCTGAAAAAGCTCCGCCAGCGCGGCGTTTCCCGCGTCGGTCTCGAAACGATAGGTCTTGTCGATGGCGACCCACGGCAGCGCCTGCCGCCGCCGCGCCAGTTCATCGCTCTGGCGGGTGAGCTCCTTCTCCGCCGCGAGCAGCTGAAGCCGCGCCGCCAGCCATTCGCTACGGGTTCCGGTAACATGATGGGTCATGGGTCCGCTCTCCTTGGGTGTCCTTCGCCGGTCGCCGGGTTCCCGGTACGATCGGCGGGTTGGCCGTCGGGAGATAACTTGGGACCGCGGCCGCGAGCGGTGGGAGTGACAAGTGTGGCGGGATTCCGATGGACGCGCTGATCACGGCCGCGGCGCGAGCGCTGGCGGCGGGTGACCCGCTCGGCGCGCTGAACCGGGTCGCCTTGCGCGACGATGCGCCGGCGCTGGCGCTGCGCGGCATCGCGATGGCGCAGCTCGGCGATCTCCTTCGGGCGAAGGCGCTGCTGCGCTGCGCGGCGCGCGCCTTCGGTCAGAGAGAGCGCATTGCCCGCGCGCGCTGCCTCGTCGCCGAGGCCGAGATCGCGCTCGTCTCGCGCGACTTGAGCTGGCCGCCGAAGGCGCTCGACGCGGCGCGCGCGACGCTCGAGGCGCATGGCGACCGCGTCAACGCCGCCCATGCGCGGCACCTCGAGATCCGCCGCCTCCTCCTGATCGGCCGCCTCGACGAGGCCGAGCGCACGCTTGCCGAACTGGACCCCACGCCGCTACCGCCTGCGTCGAGAGCCGCCTACGAGCTCGTGGTTGCGGGACTTGCGATCAGGCGCCTGCGGATGAAGGTGGCGCGCGCCGCGCTC